>JALOSQ010000064.1 GCA_025458335.1 Ideonella sp. | reverse complement strand
TCCAACAAGCGCATGCACGCCGAGCGCGAGGCCAAGAAGCTGACGCAGTCGTCCGGCTCCTCGAGCTGATCGGGGAAACCGGGGACGACGACCGGCGCTCCGTCGGTCGTCGGTCCGTCGGTCGACGGTTCCGGACGGGAGCAGCGACTGGCGGCGAGTCAGTCGGTCTTCGCCGGCGCCCGGCCTGATCGCCATCGCTCCAGGCGGCCGACCGCCGCATCGGCCAGTAGCGAGCACGCGGCCATCGAGTTCGAAACCGAAGTCGTAGCCGAGCTTGAATCCGATGGCGGCCGCCAGCACGATCGCGACCCAGGCGAATCCCTGGCGCTTGCGCGCGGACGGGGTGGGCGAACTCATCAGTTTGGATTCTGCGCCAGGCCACGGGGCCTTGGACTGTGCGCAATCAAGCCGCGACGCTTCCGCGCGCCGGATTCAGACCGACGCGGCCGGCGCGTTCGCCAGGAACGCGTCGTACTCTTTCGTGAAGACCTCCGGCACCTCGAAGTGCGGCAACGCACCGGTCGGGTAGGTCGTGAAGCGCCAGTTCGGGCGACCCTCGACGACGCGGCGCCCGCGGTAGTCGGTGAAGTCGCCCCTGACCCCCTGGCTCATCCACACCGGCTGGCGCAGGGCGGTGTAGACGTCGTGGATGTCGGCGCTGAACAGCGCGCCCGACAGGAAGTACAGCGGTGCGTACTCGGCGCCGGGCTGGCGCGTGGTGAGGACGTCGTAGCGCCAAAGCGCCTCGTCAATCTGCTTGGCGCCCCAGGTGCGCTCCAGGAAATAGCGGATCACGCCGGGCCGCGTGAGGCCGCGGAACAAGGCGCCGCCCCATCCCGGGCCGCGCAACATGCTCAGCAGGCCCGGCACCGCGCGGGTGCTGCCCGGTGCGCCGCGCCGCTCGGCCAGGCCGTTGAAACCCGTCGGGCTGACCAGGGCGAGCGTGCGCCAGTCCGCGGGTGACTCGACCGCGGCGCGCGCCAGGAATTCGCACGACAGCGACAGCGCCAGCGCGTCGATCGGCGCCGGGCCGCATCGGTCGCGCACCAGCGGCCGCAGCGCCAGCAGCGCGTCGGTCATCAGGCGCGGGGTGTACGCGCGATCGCGGCGCTCCGAGAAGCCATAGCCCGGGAGGTCGACGCTGAACACCGTGCGGCTCGCGCGATAGCGGTCGTGCAGCGGGGCAACCTCGGCCGCCGAGGCCGCGGCGTTGATGCTGTGCACCAGCAGCAACGGCGGCCCTTGACCCGCCACGTACACGCTCAGCCGGCCGGCGACGCTGTCGAACTCGACGCGCTCGCCGCTCAGCGCGGCCGGCAGGGCGGTGGGCATGGTTCAGGCTCCTTCGCGGAACACCACGGTGCGCTGGCCGTCGAGGAAGACGCGTCGCTCGGCATGCCACTGCACGGCGCGCGCCAGCACGAGGTTCTCGACGTCCTTGCCCAGCCGCACGAAGGACTCGACCGTGTGCGCGTGACCCACGCGGACGGTGGCCTGCTCGATGATCGGGCCTTCGTCGAGGTCGGCGGTCACGTAGTGCGCCGTCGCGCCGAGGATCTTCACGCCGCGAGCGTGCGCCTGGTGGTACGGGCGCGCCCCCTTGAAACTCGGCAGGAACGAGTGGTGGATGTTGATGCAGCGGCCCTCGAGGCGGCGGCACAGGTCGTCGGACAGCACCTGCATGTAGCGCGCGAGCACCGTGAGATCGGCCCCGCTGGACTCGACCGCGTGCAGCAGCCGCGCTTCCTGCGCGGCCTTGTCGCCGTCTTCGATCGGCAGGTGGTGGAACGGGATGCCGTACCACTCGACCATGCGGCGCAGGTCATCGTGGTTCGACACCACGCCGACCGGGTCGACCGGCAGTTCGCCGGCGTGCCAGCGGTTGAGCAGGTGATTGAGGCAGTGACCGTGGCGCGACACCGCGATCAGCACCTTCATGCGCTCGTCGGCCGCGTGCAGTTGCACGTCCATCGCGAAGCGCCGGCCCACCGGCGCCATCACCTCGGCGAAGTGATCACGCGTGCGAAAGCGCGGGCCCGTGGGCCGGAACACGGTGCGCATGAAGAACAGCCCCGTCTCCGGATCGCCGAAATGCGACGACTCGGTGATGAAGGCCTCGGCAGACGCGAGGGCCGACGCGACGGCGGCGACGATGCCGACGTCGTCGCGGCAGCGGATGGTCAGGATGTAGTGGTCGGTCATGGGCGCCACGCGCAGCACCGAGGTCGAAGCCGTGCCCGCGATCTGGGGTCGGCCGCGGGGCTGCGCGCCCGGCCCACTGTAAGCGCCAGCGGCGACCGGATCGCCTTGGAGGGTCCCCCGTTCGCCGTTCGTGCGCTGTGCACGCAATCCTGAGTCGGTGTCCCCGCCAAAGCGCGTCGCATTGACGCCACTCAATCGTCCAACTATCCTGACGGCAAGACTGTCAAGCACAGTAGACACTCACGTGATGCGTCGGGTGCCGGCGCCGTGGTTCTCGCCGCCGTCTCCGGCGATGGACTCGGCGCCGCCGGCGCGGGGCCGGAACCTGGAACGGAGAACGCCATGGCGTCATCGGCTCGAATCGAACAGGCGCTCGAAGCCGCGCTGGCCCATGCCGAGGCCAGCGGCTGTCCGCCGAAGCTGGCGGCGGCGGTGCGTCACGCCGTGTTCCCCGGCGGCGCCCGCATCCGGCCGCGGCTTTGCCTGGCCGTGGCCCGCGCGTGCGGTGACTCCGACCCGGCGCTGGCCGATGCCGCCGCGACCGCGGTCGAGTTGCTGCACTGTGCCTCCCTGGTGCACGACGACCTGCCGTGCTTCGACGATGCCGCCACGCGGCGGGGGCTCCCGTCGGTCCACCGCGCCTACGGCGAGCGCGTGGCCGTGCTCGCCGGCGACGCGCTGATCGTGCTGGCCTTCCAGGCCCTCGGTCTCGCCGCAGCGCGATCGCCGGAGCGGCTTGCACCGGTCATCACCACCATCGCCCGCGGCGTGGGGATGCCGTTCGGCATCGTCGCCGGCCAGGCCTGGGAGTGCGAGGCGCGGGTGGCCCTCAGCGACTACCAGCGCGCCAAGACCGGCGCCCTGTTCGCCGCGGCCACCACCGCCGGTGCCGAGGCGGCCGGCGCCCCGAGCGACGCCTGGCGCGCGCTCGGCGAGTGGCTGGGCGAGGCGTACCAGGTGGCCGACGACATCCGCGACGTCGCCGCCGATCCGGCCCTGCTGGGCAAGCCGACCGGCCAGGACGTGGCGCTGGGCCGCCCGAGCTCCGCGCGTGAGGTCGGCCTGATCGGTGCGCTGGAGCACTTCCGGCGGCTGGTCGCCTGTGCGGTCGAGGCCGTGCCACCGTGTCGCGGGGCCGATGCCCTGCGGGAGCTCGTGCGTGCCGAGGCCGAGCGCCTCGTGCCGAGGCAGTTCGCGCTCGACCTGGCGCGGATGGCGGCCTGATCGGATCGTCGTCGCGGCCGCATGCCGGCGGCCGGCAAGGAGTGCAGTTTTGCCGACCACCAGCACCAAGGCGGGCACCCGCCCGCAGGACGAGGCGATCCCCGCCGCCGGATCGCCCGGCGGCTGGCGGGAGCGCTGGCAGCGGTGGCGTGACGCCCGCCTGGCGAGCGCCGCGTTCCGTCGATGGGCGAGCGCGTTCCCGCTGACCCGGCCGATCGCGCGCCGGCGGGCACAGGCGCTGTTCGACCTGATGGCGGGTTTCGTGTATTCGCAGGTGCTGCTGGCCTGCGTGCAGCTGCGCGTGTTCGACGAGGTCGCGGAACGGCCGCGCACGGCCGAGGAACTCGCCACGCGGGCGGCCATGACCCCGGAGTCGATGCGACGCCTGCTCGACGCGGCGGTGTCGCTTCGACTGCTCGAGCGCCGTCGCGGCGGCGTCTATGGCCTCGGTCCCCTGGGCGCCCCACTGGTGGAGGACGACGCGATCGGCTCGATGGTGCGCCACCACGCTGTGCTGTACGCCGACCTGCGTGATCCGGTCGAGCTGCTGCGGGCCGGCAGCGGGGAGCGTTTCGGCGCGGGCCTCGGTCGCCCCGGCGCCGCAGGCGGCGCGGACAGTCGCGCGTCGGGTGGCGCGATGGCGCGGTACTGGCCTTATGCCGACGGCCAGCAGCCTGGCCAGCTGACCGACGAGCAGGTCGCCGAGTACTCCGCCCTGATGCACGCCTCGCATCCGCTGGTCGCCCACGAGGTTCTCGCGGCGTACCCGCTACGGCGGCATCGGTGCGTGCTCGACGTGGGCGGCGGCGAGGGGCGCTTCCTCAGCCTCGTGGCCGAGGCAGCGCCGGACCTTCGGCTGATGCTGTTCGACCTGCCGGCCGTCGCCGAGCGGGCGCGCCTGCGCCTGGCCGCCGCGGGGCTCGCCGCGCGCACGGCAACGCACGGCGGGGACTTCCTGCGCGATCCGCTGCCGACGGGCGCCGACCTCGTGACGCTCGTGCGCGTGCTGTTTGATCATCCCGACGAACGCGCGGTCGCGATCCTGCGGGCCGTGCGCCGCGCGCTGCCGGCGGGCGGCACCGTGCTCGTGGCCGAGCCCATGGGTGGCGTGCGCGGGGCCGAACGCATGGGCGACGCCTACTACAGCTTCTACCTGCTGGCCATGGGCCGCGGCCAGTCGCGCACGCCCGAGCGCCACGCGCAACTGCTGCGGGCGGCGGGTTTCGAGCGCCCGACGGTGGTGCCGACGCCGATGCCGCTGCAGGCCAGCGTGATCGTCGCGACGAGCCCCGGCTCCTGAAGCGGGCCCCGGACGCTCAGCCCGGGGCGGGCGGCGACGGCAGCACGACGTGGGCCGGCGCCGGCAAGGCGTGAGCGCGGCGCACGAAGGCATCGACCAGCTGGTCGGCGATACGGCCGAAGGCCGGGCCCGCGAGCCGGGTGGCCAGGGCGCTGTCGAACTCGTAGTCGAGCGCGAACTCGACCCGGCAGGCGTCGTCGGCCAGCGGTGTGAGGCGCCACTGGCCCTCGAAGGACCGGAACGGTCCCTGCACCAGGTGGATCGCCATGTGCTCGGGGCGGCGCTTGGGGTTGCGGGTGCCCACGCGCCAGCGAAAGCCGCCGTACTCGATATCGAGGTCCGCGGCGACCAGCGCGTCGTCGCGCGCCAGGATCCGCGCCCCGGTGCACCAGGGCAGGAAGCGGGGGTAGTCCTCGGCGGCCTCGATGAGGTCGAACATCATCGCTGCGGGCCGCAGCACCAGCGCAGAGCGACGCACCTGACGAGCGGCCATCCCAACGCCTCGGGTGCCGCCTACAGACGCGCGACGCGGCCCTCGCGCACCAGGGGCTCGTACAACGCGAGGTCGGACGCCGCGCGATCGCGCAGGGCCTGCGGCGTGGAGGGCATCAGTTCGAAGCCGGCGGTGTCGGCCATCTCACGGACCTCGCGGGCGGAGATCGCGCCCGTCAGATCGCGCTGCAATTGCTCGAGCACCGGGGCCGGCGTGCCGGCGACGGTGACGAGCGCCGCCCAGGGCCGCATCTCGACGGCCGGCCCGCCGGCCTCGGCAATCGTCGGCACCTGCGGATGGGCCGGCATCCGGGCCAGCGCGCCCACTGCCAGCGGCCGCAGCCGCCCGGCGGCGACCAGGCCGGCGACGGTGTTCATGCTGATCGCGGTGAAGTCGACCTCGCCGAGCGCGACCGCCGTGAACAGGGCGCCGCCGTCGCGAAACGGCACCGGCATCATCTGCACGCCGGCCTGGCGCGCCATCACCTCGACCGCCATCTGGCTGGGGTGGCCATTGCCCAGCGTGCCGTAGCGCACCCGGTCCGGCGCACCGCCCGCCACGGCGAGCAGCGACCTCAGGTCGGGATACCGGCCGGGCACGCCGGTCATGAGCATGAAGGTGGCGCGGAACAGGAGCGTGATCGGCGCGAGGTCTTTCACGGGGTCGTACGGCAGGCTCTTGTGCAGCAGCGGGTTGACCGCCAGCGTGGCTGTGTCGGCCAGGAAGATCGTGTGCCCGTCGGGCGGTGTCTGACGCACCTCGCCGAAGGCCACGATGCCCGACGCCCCCGGCTTGTTCTCGACGGTGACGGGCTGCCCCCAGTGCCGTGCGAGCTGGGCCGCGACCGCGCGGGCCACCACGTCGGGCCCGATGCCGGCCGAGTACGGCACCACCAGTCGCACGGGGCGCACCGGGAACTTCGGCGCCGACCGCACGACCGGTGCCAGCGACACGCCGGCGCCAAGCAGCGAACCCGCAAGCAGCCGGCGGCGCAGGGGCGAGGAAGGCGCGTTCATGTCGGCAGCGGCCGGGTGGGTCGCGGGAGGACGGCAAGGCATGGGCTGAGCCTGCGGCAGCACGGACGGCCTGGGGTTCAGCTGCCGCCCACCCGCGCGAGCACCGCGCCGACAGCAAGCAACGCGGCGAACACCAGTTGAAGCAGGAAGCAGCGGAACAGCAGGCCGTTGAACGCCACCCCGGGCGGACACCGCAGAAAGTCGCGCCGCAGGGTCCCGGCCGCGGGCAGCAGCACCACCGGCAGCAGGAGCCAGGCCGAGGCCATCGTCGCCGCGATGGCCGGCAGCAGGGCGAACGGCCCGAGCAGCAGGACCGTGAAGAGCCGCTGCGACGCCCGCTCGCCGAACGTGACGGCGAAGGTCCTGCGCCCGACCTGGCGGTCGTGCACGATGTCGCGGTGGTTGTTGATCGCCAGCGCTGCGCCGGCGAGCCCGCCGAGCGCCGCCGCGGCGAGGGCGCTGGCCGCGCCGACCTCGCCGGTCAGCACCCAGTCGGTGCCCATCACGGCCACCAGCCCGAAGAACACGAACACCGTCAGCTCGCCGAACGGCGTGTAGGCGATCGGCCGCGGCCCGCCCATGTAGGCCAGTGCGGCCAGCAGCGAGGCCACGCCGATGGCGAGCACCGGCCAGCCGCGCTGCAGGAACAACCACACCCCGATCGCGGCGGCCAGCACCGACACGGCCACGATCGCCGCGCGCACGTGCCGTGACTGCAGCCAGCCGTGCGCGGTGGCGCGTGGCAGCCCGGTGCGGGTGCCGTGCCGCTCCGCGCCGCGGGCGGTGTAGCCCACGTCGTTCTGCATGTTGGTGACCACCTGCATCAGCAGCGACGCGGCCAGCACCAGCGCTGCAGCGATCAGGTCGAACTCTCCGGCGCGCGCCCAGCCGAAGGCCGCGCCCACCAGCACCGGGCTGATCGCCACGGGCAGGCTGCGCGGGCGGATCGCCACCAGCCAGGCGGCCAGTGATCCGTGGCGGACGGCGCGACGCGGGTCGTCGACGCGGCTGCTCAGAGGTGACATGTGAGGTCCATTCTGGCGAGGCCCCCCCTGCCACCGTTGACCTGAATCAAGCCAGCGGCCGAGGGGCGGGCTTCACGCCCACGTGCAGGCAGGCGATGCCGAAGCTCAGGTTGCGCCAGCGCACCTCGGCGAAACCGGCGCGCTCGATGACGCCCTTGAACGTGGCCTGGTCCGGGAAACGCCTGATCGATTCGATCAGGTACTGGTAAGCCTCGGGCGAGCGCGCGATCCATGCGCCCAGGCGCGGGATGACCGTGAACGAGAACAGGTTGTAGAACGGCCGCACCGGGGCCCAGGGCGTCGAGAACTCGAGGCACAGGAACCGGCCGCCGGGCCGGAGCACCCGGTGGACCTCGGCGAGCGCGGCGTCGAGGTGCGTGACGTTGCGGATGCCGAATGCGATCGTGACGGTGTCGACCGAGCCGTCGGCCAGCGGGATGGCCTCGCCCGTGCCGGCCAGCCAGCCGACGTGACGATGCCCGCGGCCGCGTCCGACCTGCATCATCGGCAGGCTCGGGTCGCACACCAGCACCAGGCGGTCGGGGGCGGCCATTTGCGCCGCGACGTCGCCGGTGCCGCCGGCGAGGTCGACCACCACCTGCCCGGGGCGGGGCGCCGCCTCGCGCACCAGCGTGCGCTTCCAGAGCCGGTGGATGCCCAGGCTCATCAGGTCGTTCATCAGGTCATAGCGGCGCGCGACCGCCGCGAAGACACGGCGGATACGCTGCTCCCGCTCGATGGCGTCGACCTCGTCGCGGCCGAAGGTGCGCGACAGGTCGGTCACGGCGTCGGGCACCTGGAGGCGCGATCCCGCGGCAACGCCGCATGTGCGGCGTGCGCGCGGCGCGCTGCCCGTGGAGTCAGTGGCGCCTGGGGCATCGTCGATACTTCCTCTCGGTTGCCATCGTCCATCGTCGTCGGCCGCCGGCTCGCGCCCGTGCCCCCGTGCCGGTCGAACGGCTGGCGCGGGGGTTGCCGCGGCGAGCGACACTCTGACACGACCCGACCCCGTCCGCCCCCGTGCCCGTGCCCGGTGAAACCCTCACGCCGCCGGCCGAGCGGCGCATGCTCGTGTTCGGCGCGAGCGGCTACGTGGGCACGCACCTCGTTCCCAGGTTGCAGCGCGAGGGATTCGCCGTGCGCGCCGCGAGTCGCAACCGCAAGGTGCTCGAGGCCCGAGCCTGGCCGGGGGTCGAACTCGTCGAGGCCGACGCACTGCAGACCGCCACCCTGCCGGCCGCGCTCGCCGGCGTCGAGGTGGCGTACTACCTGGTGCACTCGATGGCGGCAGGCCGCCATTTCGGCCGCCTCGACCTCCAGGCGGCCGAGCAGTTCGCGGCCGCCGCCGAGCAGGCGGGCGTGCGACGCATCGTCTACCTGGGCGGGCTGATCCCCGATGACGCCGACTCGGAGCACCTGGTGTCGCGGCGCGAGACGGGCGAGCGGCTGCGGGCCGGCGCCGTGCCGGTCACGGAGATCCGCGCCGGGATCATCATCGGACCCGGCTCGGCGGCCTACGAGGTGATCCGCGACCTCGTGAACCACCTGCCGCTGATGATCACGCCCCGTTGGGTGCGCTCGAAGTCGGCGCCCATCGCGCTCGACAACCTGCTGGAGATCCTGGTGCGAGTGGCCGATCTCGACGCGGCCGCCGGGCGCGTCCTCGATGCCGCGGGCCCCGAGGTGGTCACCTACGAGACGCTGATGCGCCGATACGGCGAGGCGGTCGGCAGGCGACCCCGCATCGTGCCGGTGCCGCTGCTGACGCCGACGTTGTCGGCCTACTGGCTCGGCCTGATCACGGCGGTGCCGGCGAACATCGCGCGCGCGCTGATCGGCGGACTGCGCCACGACGTCCTCGCTGACGACGCGGAGCTCCGGCGCCTGGTGCCGCAGCGCCTGCTGCCCGTGCGCGAGGCCATCGACGCAGCCCTGGCGGCGGAGCGCGCGCACACGGTGGCTGCACGCTGGACCGAAGGCCTGCTGATGTTCCGCGGCTTCCGGCTCGACAACGCGTTCTACGCCAAGCGGGCGGGCGGCGAGGCGATCGGGCCGGCGTGCCCGGGCGACGTGTGGCAGGTCGTCACGACCATCGGCGGCGACCGCGGCTACCACGCGCTCGGGGCCTTGTGGTGGCTGAGGGGAGCCCTCGACTGGGCGCTCGGCGGGCCCGGGCTGACGAAGGGCCGGCGCCACCCGACCGAGGTGCGCGTGGGCGACCGCATCGACTACTGGACCGTGCTCGCGGTCGAGCCCGGGCGGCGCCTGACCCTGCATTTCGGCATGCGTGCACCGGGCTCGGGCGTGCTCGAGTTCGAGGTCGAGCCGCGCGCGGGCGGAGGCAGCCGGCTCGCCATCAACGCCTATTGGCATCCGCAAGGGGTCTGGGGGCTGCTGTACTGGTACGCGATGGTGCCGGCCCACCTGCTGCTGTTCCGGCGCATGAGCCGCGCGATGCTGCAGCGGGCACGGGCGGTCGGTCAAGGCGAGGAGATTGACATGTAGCAAATCGCAACCCAGGCGAGCCGGATACGGTGTCCGTGGCTTGTCCAAGAGGTTGCGGAGGCTTCATGACCATCACCCTGCGCGCCGATGCGTCCTGCGACGAGGGACGCCCCGCAGCGGTCCCCCCGGTCGGCCGTGCATCGGATGCCGACGTGCAAGTCTGGACGCAGGCGTTGTGTCAGCTGCAGCGGCGTCCCGACGACACGTTGGCGATCTCGGTGAACCTGCCGTTCTGCGCGATGCGGTGCGGCTACTGTTCGAGCGACGTGCAGGTCACGACCGACGGCCGCGAGGTCGACATGTACCTCGACGCCCTGCTGCTGCAGATGGACGGCGTGGTCGCGTTGGCCGGACGTGAGCGCGAGGTGGTGCAGGTCCACGTCGGGGGCGGCACGCCGAACCTGCTGGCCGATGCGCAGCTCGAGCGGCTGGTGGCCGGCCTGCGTGCGCGCTTCCGGCTGCTGCCCGAGACCGAGTGGTCGATCGAGTGCGACCCGCGGCGCTGCAGCGCCGGCCAGTTCGACACGCTGCGGCGCCTGGGCTTCCGTCACCTGCACCTGGGCATGGCCGACCTCGACGCCGACGTGCAGCGCGCCAGCGGCCGCATCCAGTCGGCCTCGGTGATGGCGGACGTGGTCGCGATGGCGCGCCACGCCCGGTTCGAGACGGTGCAGGTGGACCTCGTCTGCGGATTGCCTCGCCAGACCGAGGCCCGGCGCAGGCCTGGAACCAGTTCTCGATCGCCACCGATGCCCTGCCGACCGGCCTGAACTGCGAGGCGCTGGGCATGCGCGCGGCGCACACGCTGACGGACGCCGGCTACGTCTGGGTCGGTGCGGACCTGTTCGTGCTCGACGACGACCCCCTGGTGCGCGCGGCATCGCGCGGCGAGTTGCGCCACTCCCGCGTCGGCCTGACCGCCCGGCCGGTGGACCATGTGCTCGGCTTCGGCGCCGGCCAGGTCAGCGAGGTGCTGGACACGATCGCGTTCGGCGATCCCTCGCGCGCCGCCTGGCAGCAGCGGGTCTGCGATGGCGACTGGCCGCTGGTCTCGGCGCGCCGTCGCGGCGCGGGCGAGCGCCTCGCGCGTCGGGCCGTCGACCACCTGCAGACCCGCCTCGAGCTGCCGCTGAAGCAGGCGCCCGTGGCGCTCGAGGCGTCATACGCGCGCCTTGTGGCCCTGGAGCCGCTGGGGTGGATCGCGATCGAGGCCGACCGCCTGCGCGTCACGCCGCGAGGGCGGCTCCACCTCGAGCAGCTGTGCGAGATCGTCGAGCGTGACGGCCTGTCGCGCGGACCGGCCGAGCGCCATGCGCCGCTGCACTGAGGCCGTCGCGTCACGGAGCTTGCAATGCTGACGATGCCGCAACGTTGGCGCCAGCGCGGACGCGTCGTGGTGCTGCTGGCCTCGGCGTCCGTGGCCCTGGCCTGGACCCTGCAGGCGCTCTTCGCGCCGACCGTGTCGCAGGCGGCAGCCGCTGCCGCCACGGCCGACGCGAACGCGCCGTCGCCGGCGGAGTCCGCCGCAAGCGCTCCGCGGCACCGGCCGCTGCGCACCCACGTCGAGCCGGCGGCGCCGAACCCGACCGAGCCGCTGGTGTTCGAGGGGTATCGCGACGCGCCGCCGTTCGAGGTGGTGCCGCGCAAGCAGCACCTGACGCTGTACCCGTGCAGCACCTGCCACAAGGTGCTGCCCCTGAACACCACCCCGCGCAAGCTCGTCGCGGCGCCGCACGTGGCCGACCTGCCGCACGGCAAGGGGCGCATGTGGTGCCTGACCTGCCACCAGGGCAACGATCGCGATCACCTCGTGTCGCTGCGCGGGCAGAAGATCGACTTCGACCGCGCCGACCAGCAGTGCGGACAGTGCCACGGCGACCGTCACCGCGACTGGCATTTCGGGGGGCATGGCAAGCGGGCCGAGGGCTGGCGGGGCGAGCGACAGCTCTACAGCTGCACGCATTGCCACGATCCGCACAACCCGGTGCTGCAGCCGCGCGCCCCCGGGCCGCCGCCGCCGCTGCGCGCCGGCCTGCTCGCACACCCGGTGCTGCCGCACGCGACGCCGCCAGCGGAGAAGAAGCCATGAGCTCACGCGAACCACGCGATCCCCGGGATCCCGGCGTTCCGGCCGACGGGTCGCCCTGCTCGCCGACCTGCGGGTGTTCGTCGTCTGGCGCGGGCGCGGATCCATCCGCGGGCGCCGACGCCGGGCGTCGCGGGTTCCTGCGCCGCCTCGGCGCGGCCACCGGCGCCGCGGTGGGTGCCGGCGCGGTGGCCGGCTCGGCGTCGGTCGCGGCGCAGGCCGTCGAGGCCGGCGAGGGCGCCTGGGGCGGGGCCACGCTGCGCGACGCCCTCGGCAGCTTCTTCCAGGACCAGTACCAGCGCATGACGCCCGACGAGATCGCCGCGGCGCTCGCGCGCATCGAGCGCAAGGCCAAGCGCAAGTTCGGGCGCGAGATCACCTGCGAGAACACGCCCCCGATCCCGGACACCGTGTTCGGCTATGCGCTGAACATCTCCAAGTGCAAGGGCTACCGGGACTGCGTGAGCGCCTGCCTGAAGGAGAACAACCAGGGCCGCGACTCGCAGGTGCAGTACATCCGGGTGCTCGAGTTGCCCAAGGGCACGATGGACCTGGAGAAGTCGAACCACTACTACGCGCACGAGACCGTCCCCGCGCCGGACAAGGTGTACATGCCGGTGCAGTGCATGCAGTGCGACAACCCGCCGTGCGTCAAGGCCTGCCCGGTCGAGGCGACCTGGAAGGAGCCCGACGGCATCGTCGCGATCGACTACGACTGGTGCATCGGCTGCCGCTACTGCATGACGGCCTGCCCGTACTGGGCTCGGCACTTCAACTGGACCGAGCCGCAGCTGCCCGCCGAGGAGCTCAACCCGGTCACGCACTACCTGGGCAACCGGCCGCGGCCCAAGGGCGTGGTCGAGAAGTGCCACTTCTGCACCCAGCGCACGCGCAAGGGCCGCCAGCCCGCGTGCCAGGAGGCCTGCCCGACCGGCGCGCGCATCTTCGGCAACCTGCTCGATCCGTCCAGCGAGATCCGCTGGGTCCTCGCGAACAAGAAGGTGTTCCGGCTCAAGGAAGAGCTCGGGACCGAGCCGAAGTTCTGGTACTTCGCCGACTGATGCGAAGGCCCTCGTGCCGCGAACCTCCCGTGGAGTCCCGATGAGCTTCGTCCGATTCCTGATCGCCGGCGTGCGCGAGTGGCTGCACGGCAGCCGCCTGTACTGGGGCTGGGTCGGCTTCCTGCTCGCGCTGTGCGCCGTGGGCGCCGCGGGTTACGCGCTGCAGCTGCGCGACGGCCTCGTCGTCACGGGCCTCAGCGACCAGGTGTCCTGGGGCTTCTACATCTCGAACTTCGCGTTCCTGGTGGGCATCGCGGCGGCCGCGGTGCTGCTCGTCATCCCGGCCTACCTGTTCCACCGCGCCGACCTCAAGGCCGTGGTGCTGCTCGGCGAGGGGCTGGCGGTGGCGGCGGTGATCGCGGCCATGCTGTTCGTGCTGGTGGACCTGGGCCGCATCGACCGCGCCTGGCACCTGCTGCCGTTCATCGGCCGTTTCAACTGGCCGGCCTCGCTGCTCGCGTGGGACGTGGTGGTGCTGAACGGGTACCTGATGCTGAACCTCGCGATCCCGCTGTACGTGCACTACCGGCACTGGCAGGGGCGCGAGCCGAACCTCAAGGCCTACTTCCCGTTCGTCGTGGTGGCGATGTTCTGGGCCATCTCGATCCACACGGTCACGGCGTTCCTGTTCTCGGCCAACGCGGCGCGGCCGTTCTGGCACACCTCGCTGCTCGGACCGCGCTTCATCGCGTCGGCCTTCGTCTCGGGCCCGGCGCTGATCATCCTGATCCTGCAGGCGATCCGGCGGTTGACCACCTATCCGGTCGGCGAGAACGTGATCCACACGCTCGCGCTGGTGATGACCATCTCGCTGCAGATCAGCCTGTTCTTCGTGATCGCGGAGCTGTTCACCGACTTCTACAACGAGACCACGCACGCCGCGTCGATCCGCTACCTGTTCTTCGGCCTGCACGGCGCCACCGGCCTGCGCGCCTGGATCTGGGCGGCCGTCGTGCTCAACGTCGCCGCGCTGACCATCCTCATGATCAACCCGTTGCGCCGGCGGCTGGCGACGCTGAACGTCGCGTGCGGTCTCGCCATCGTCGGCATCTGGATCGAGAAGGGCATGGGGCTGGTGGTCCCCGGCTTCATCCCGACGCCGCTCGGCGAGGTCTTCGAGTACACGCCCTCGGCCGTGGAGCTGGCCGTGTCGGTCGGCATCTGGGCCTTCGGCGCGCTCGTCTTCACCTTGCTGGCCAAGTCGAGCATCGCGATCGAACTCGGCCACGTGCGCGACCGGGCCTCGGGCGCCCCGGCAGCGCCTCGAGAGGGGCCGGCGAGCGCGCTCAGCGCTTGAGGATCCAGTCGACGACGGCCTTCAGCTCCGCGTCGCTCAGCCTGTCGGGCGGCGTCGGCGTCATCGGAACGGCACCCCAGACCCCCTTGCTGCCCTTGCGCACCCGCTCGGCGAGCAGCGCTGGCGCCTTCGCATCGCCCTTGTACTTCGCGGCGATCTCCTGATACGACGGCCCGAGCCCCCTCTTGTCGACGCTGTGACACACGGCACAGCCCGCCTTCTTCGAGATCGCATCCGACGCCAGCGCGGGCGTCTGCAGGGCGACCAGCGCGAGGCCACACATCGCGGGAAACCGGATTCGGGACGTGTGATGCGGCATCTGAAGCTCCTGGCTGGGGCCTGGGTCAGGGGGCGGCCAGTCAACGGCGGGCGCAAGGCAGTCTATGCGCAGCCGGGCCCGGTGGGCTGGCGGGATTGGCCGCCAAGGCCGCCGCCAAGCCAGCACCGCCGCCGGGGCACCAATGGGCTCGATGTGGGGTGGAGCCCACGATTTCGATCCTCTGTCCAGGACAAGAAGTCATCCCGGTCGGGGTCATCCCTAGGCCTGGCCAGCGGCCTGCCCGCGCGCTCTGCGCGGTCAGCGGCACCGTCAAGCCGCTGACGCCGCTGGCGTTTCCGCGCTCGGCGCCACGGCCGGCCGCCTGACTGAAGCCGGGTTGATCGAAGGCAGAGCTGACTGTAAGGTTGGCTTGACACTTTGCTTCGTCTGTCTAAGATGACACGCACTGAGTTGTTTCGATTCGTCCGTGTTCCCTCTCACGCCCCGTCCCGCTGCCGTGCAGTCGCCGTTCTTCCCCCTGTTCTCCGGGAGGCAGCCATGAAGACGCTCGCCGTCGTCCTCGAAAAGCCGGAGCACCTGGTGCTCAGTCCCCTCGACCTCACACCGCCCACCGCAACGGACGTGGTCGTCGACATCCACTACAGCGGCATCAGCACCGGCACGGAACGCCTGCTGTGGACCGGCTCGATGCCGGCGTTCCCGGGGATGGGCTATCCGCTCGTGCCGGGCTACGAGTCGGTCGGCCGCGTGATCGAGGCCGGTCGCGAGTCGGGCCACCAGGTCGGTGACTGGGTCTTCGTGCCGGGCGCGCGTTGCTACGGCGAGGTGCGCGGCCTGTTCGGCGGCGCGGCGTCCAAGGTCGTGGCACCAGGCGCACGCACGATCAACATCGACGAGCACGCTGGCGAGAGCGCGGTGCTGCTGGCACTGGCCGCGACGGCCTACCACGCGGTGGCCTGCGGCGGCAAGCGGCGCGACATCGTGGCGCCCGACCTGATCGTGGGTCATGGCGTGCTGGGCCGGCTGCTGGCGCGCATGACGGTCGCCGCGGGCATGCCGGCGCCGACGGTCTGGGAGCTCAACCCGGTGCGCGCGCAAGGGGCCGAGGGCTACGCGGTGCTCAAGCCGCAGGACGACCCGCGCCGCGACTACCGCGCCATCTACGACGTGAGCGGCGACTCGTCGATCATCGACCAGCTCGTGATGCGCCTCGCCCCCGGCGGCGAGATCGTGCTGGCCGGCTTCTACAGCCAGCCGCTGAGCTTCGCGTTCGCGCCGGCCTTCATGCGCGAGGCGCAGATCCGCTGCGCCGCCGAGTGGCAGCGCCCCGATCTGGTGGCGGTCAAGCAGCTCATCGAGGACGGTCGGCTCACGCTCGACGGCCTCATCACCCATCGCGAAGTGCCGCAGCACGCCGTCGATGCCTACCGCACCGCGTTCCACGACGCGGCCTGTCTCAAGATGGTTCTCGACTGGAGGGCGTGCCAATGAGCATGACCGCAACGGTTCCCGCTTCGGCCCCCGTCAAGCTGATGTCCCGCGACGAGATGCGCGAGGCCCTCAAGGCCGAGGCCGCGATCGAGCCCGACGCGCCCGCCACCAGCCCGGCGGCCAAGACCACGCAGATCATCGCGATCTACGGCAAGGGTGGCATCGGCAAGAGCTTCACGCTCGCCAACCTCAGCTACATGATGGCCCAGCAGGGCAAGAAGGTGCTGCTGATCGGCTGCGAC
>JALOSQ010000356.1 GCA_025458335.1 Ideonella sp. | reverse complement strand
TCCGGCGTGCCCACGCCCATCAGGTAACGCGGCTTGCCCTCGGGCAGGCGCCGGGGCGTGTGGGCCACGATGCGGCGCATGTCCTCCTTCGGCTCGCCCACGCTCACGCCGCCGATCGCGTAGCCAGGCAGGTTCATCTCGGCCAGCGCGGCGGCCGAGGCTTCGCGCAGCCCTTCGTACATCCCGCCTTGCACGATGCCGAACAGCGCGTTGGGATTGGCCAGGCGCTCGAATTCCTCACGGCTGCGGGTCGCCCATCGCAGGCTCATCTCCATCGAGGCCCGAGCCTCGGCCTCGGTGGTCGCACGGCCCTTCGTCTCGTACGGCGTGCACTCGTCGAGCTGCATGACGATGTCGCTGTCCAGCACCGTCTGGATCTGCATCGAGACCTCGGGCGTGAGGAACAGCCGGTCGCCGTTGACCGGCGAGGCGAAGCGCACGCCTTCCTCGCTGATCTTGCGCATCTCGCCGAGCGACCAGACCTGGAAGCCACCGCTGTCGGTCAGGATCGGCCGCGGCCAGCGCTCGAAGCCGTGCAGGCCGCCGAAGCGGCGGATCACCTCCAGCCCCGGCCGCAGCCACAGGTGGAACGTGTTGCCCAGGATGATCCGGGCGCCCATCGTCTCGAGCGAGGCCGGGGTGACGCCCTTGACGGTGCCGTAGGTGCCCACGGGCATGAAGATGGGCGTGTCGACCACACCCCGGCGCAGGGTCAGGCGCCCACGGCGCGCCAGGCCTTCGGTGGCCAGCAGTTCGAAGCGAAGCATGCCGCGATTGTCCGCGGCCGCCCGCAGGCCGGCGGGACACGCCGCACCGCAAGGATCGGTGCGGGGGGCCGGCGCAACCGCTAATGCGGCGGCCGAGCGAGGATCCAGGCGATCAGCCGCCGGACGTCGCCCTCGCCGAGCGCCGGGGCGCTCGGGGGCATGGCCATGCCCGACACCTCGCCCGACCAGTGCGCCCCGTCGGCGCGGGTGCCCTGGAGCACCGCCTGGACCAGCCGCTGCGCCGCTTGCGGATCGCCCCGGTAGCGCGCCGCCACGTCCTGCCAGGCCGGGGCGATGGGGTCAAGACCCGCCGGCCCGCGGCGGCCCGACTCGATCGAGTGGCAGGCCAGGCACCCGCCACGCGCCGCGAGACGATCCATCGCGGCATCGTCGACCCGGGGCGCGGCCTCGGCCGCCGCCGCGAGGGCGAGGGCCGCCACGGCGAGCGCAACGCATCGCCGCGCCCGACGGGTCGCGCCGGCTCGCGCCAAGGATGCGGAACCCGCGTGACCTCGGCGCACTCGCTCATCCATGGCCGGATGTCATCGCAGCCGCCGCGCCCGCGCCTTGAGCGCGGTCAAGCCCGGGTCGGGCCGGGAGCCTCAGGCACGGCTGAGCAGCATCGAGTCGCCGTAGCTGAAGAAGCGATAGCGCTCGGCCACCGCGTGGCGGTACAGCGCCATCACCCGCTCGTGGCCGGCGAACGCCGAGACCAGCATCATCAGCGTCGAGCGCGGCAGGTGGAAGTTGGTGATGAGCCGATCGACCACGCGGAACTCGAAGCCCGGGGTGATGAAGATGTCCGTGTCGCGCGAACCGGGTACCAGCGGCGCGCCGGCGGGCGCGTCGCGGGCGGCGGACTCGAGCGCGCGCAGCGTCGTCGTGCCGACGGCGACGACCCGGCCGCCCCGGGCGCGACAGCGCTGCACCGCCTCCGCCGTGGCCATCGGCACCTCGAACCACTCGCGGTGCATGCGGTGCTCGGCGATGCGCTCGTGCCGCACCGGCTGGAAGGTGCCGGCCCCCACGTGCAACGTCAGGCGCGCGGTCTCGACCCCGCGTTCGGCCAGTGCGGCGAGCACCGCCTCGTCGAAGTGCAAAGCGGCGGTGGGCGCGGCCACGGCCCCGGGTCGTGCGGCGAACACGGTCTGGTAGCGGCGCTCGTCGTCGGCATCGTCGGTGGCGTCCTTGCCGCGGCCGATGTAGGGCGGCAGCGGCATGTGGCCATGCTGCTCGATCAGCGCGAAGGGCTCGGACGGGAATGCCAACTCGAACAGCGCGCCTTCGGGACCGGCGCGGCCGAGGACCTCGACCTCGAAGCCCCCGCCCGGCCGGTCGGTGCCCAACCGAAGCCGGCTCCCGGGGCCCGGCGACTTGCTGGCGCGCAGGTGAACCAGCACGCGCGGGTCCACCCCGCCGACGACACGCTCGACCAGCACCTCGACCGCGCCGCCGCTGGCCTTGCGGCCGATCAGGCGGGCCTTGATCACCCGCGTGTCGTTGAAGACCAGCAGATCCCCGGGCTGCAACAGCCCGGGCAGGTCGCGGAAGCGGCGATCCGCCGCCAGCGGGCCGCTGGCGTCGAGCAGTCGCGAGGCGCTGCGCTCGGGCGCCGGGTGCTGCGCGATGAGCTCGTCGGGCAACACGTAGTCGAAGTCGGAGAGCGTCCACTCCCGGGTGGTGGGCGGCGGTGACGGGTCGGCCATCGCAGAATTCTCGTCCCCATGCCGCGCCGCCCCGCCGCCCCCCTCGAGCCGGCCTCCGACGAGCCGGGGGCATCGCGCCCGCCCGCGCCAGGTCGCGCAGCAGCCACCGGTCGGCCGAAGACGGCCGAGACCCACGCCGCGGCACGCAGCGGCCCGGCGCGCGCGATGCGTCGACCGGGCCCTGCACCTGCCGCTGCGCTACGAGGACGAGACCCGGCTCGTGCCCATCGCCGCCCTGCGCGCCGGCGACCACGCGCAAGTCGAGGGTGTGGTCGAGCGCAGCGAGGTCCTGCAGCGTGGCCGGCGGCAGCTGGTCGCCGCGCTGGCCGATCCCGAAGCCGGGCCGCGTGGTGCGCGACTGACGATCCGCCTGCTGAACTTCTACCCCTCGCAGCTGAAGCAGCTGCGGGCGGGCGCTCGGTTGCGGGTGCGCGGCGAGGTGCGCGGCGGGCTCTTCGGTCTGGAGATGGTGCACCCGGTGATCCGCGAGGTCGAGCCCGGCACGCCCCTGGCGGCCTCGCTCACCCCGATCTATCCGACGGTCGCCGCGTTGCCGCAGGCCTACCTGCGCCGTGCCGTCGAGGCCTCGCTGGCACGCGCGGACCTGGACGAGATCCTGCCGGAGGGACTGTGGCCCGGTGTCCACGCCGCGCTGCCGGAGTCGGCCCGCTGGCCGCGGCTGCGCGACGCCGTGTGTCGGCTCCACCGGCCCGCCCCGGACGACGACCTCGACGCGCTGCACGACGGCACGCATCCGGCGCGGCGCCGGCTGGCATTCGACGAACTGGTCGCGCAGCAGCTGTCGCAGGGGCGCGCACTGGCGATCCGCCGGGCCCAGCG
>JALOSQ010000355.1 GCA_025458335.1 Ideonella sp. | reverse complement strand
CGCCGAATCGCTCAGGCAGCAGGCGCGGCAGCTGGCCGACGCGGTCTCGGCCTTCCGGGTCTGAGGGCGGCGGCGTCCGGTCCGCCTCCCCGGGCCGGCTGCCGCATGCCCCCGCCTTCGGACCCCGCCGCGGGCGTCGCCATGCGGCCCAACCGCCTGCCACTGCCTCAGTCGCCGGAGGACCTGCGCGACCGCCTGCTGTGGCGGGTCGCCCACCTCGGCAGCGCCCTGTCGGCCGCGGTCATCCTCGGCTTCACGTCGTTCTACGCGCTCAGCGGGCAGTGGGCGCTGGTGGCGATCGAGGGCCTCGCCCTCGGGGTGATCGTCGGCTGCTACGCGTGGGCGCTGCGCACGCGCCGCCCGACCGTGGCCGTGCACGGACTGGCCGGTGGCAACTGGGCGGTGCTGATCGTCGTCGTGGTGATGCAGGGCGGCCTCACCTCGCCGGGCATCACCTGGCTGGTGCTGCTGCCTCCCCTGGCCATGCTGGCCGGCTCGCCCTGGGCCTGGCCGATGGCCGCGCTCACCGTCACGCTGATGTTCGGGCTCTACGCCGCCCAGTCCGAGGGGATCCTGCCGCCACCGGCCGAGATCGCACCGCTGCAGCGGGCGATCTCGGCCTCCCTCATCGTCATGATGGTGAGCCTGTTCGCCTTCTACGCCCTGCGATGGCGCACCCGCCTGGCCGACGAACTGGCCACCGCCCGGGATGCCGCCATCGAGGCGAACCGCCTCAAGGACCGCTTCATCGCCCACCTGAACCACGAGATCCGCACCCCGATGAACGCCCTCATCGCGTCGGCGGAGCTGCTGGCGGCCCGCACGACGGCCGACCCGGGGAACCAGCCCCTCGTCTCCGCGCTGCGCGAATCGGCCGGGCATCTGCGGGCGCTGGTCGACGACGTGCTCGACCTCGCCCGGCTCGAGGCCGGCGCCATGCCGCTCGAGGTGCGCCCGTTCGAGCTGCCGGCGCTGATCGACAGCGTGCACCACATGTTCGCCCCCGCCGCTGTGCAGAAGGGACTGCGGCTCAGCGCACGGGTCGCCCCGGGCACGCCCTCGGGCTGGAGCGGCGACGCCCTGCGGATCCGGCAGGTGCTGCTCAACCTCGTGTCCAACGCGATCAAGATGACCGAGACGGGGGGCGTCGATCTGCGCGTGGCCGCCGGCGCGGACGCCGGCCTGCTCTTCGAGGTGCAGGACAGCGGCCCGGGCATTCCGCCGCCGCTGCGCGAGCGACTGTTCGCCCCCTATGCGCAGGGACGGCTGTCCGCCGAGCAGCGCCCGCACAGCAGCGGGCTTGGGCTCGCGATCTGCCGCGAACTGGTCATTGCGATGGGCGGACACATCGACGTCGACGCGGCACCCGGCGGGGGCACCGTGTTCCGGGTGGCCCTGCCCCTGGCGCGCGACGTGCTGGCCCACCCCGTCACCGCTCGGTCGGACCCGCTGCCCCGCGACGGCCCTCAGCGTGGCGGCGCCGACACGGTGGGCGGCCGCGTGCTGCTCGTCGAGGACGACGAGGTCAACCGCCTGGTCATGGCCACGCTGCTGAAGGACATGGGCGTCGACGCGGTGCCGGCGCCCGACGGTGCGAGCGCCCTCGCCCGCCTGCAGTCCGAGCCCTTCGACGCCGTCCTGATGGACTGCCAGCTGCCGGACCTCGACGGGACCGAGGTGACGCGACGCTGGCGCGCGTTCGAGGCCGACCAGGCGTGCCGCCGAATCCCCGTCATCGCGGTGACGGGCAATGTCGACGCCGAGAGCCGAGCCTCATGCCTGGCCAGCGGCATGGACCTGGTGATCGGCAAGCCGATCTCGCGCGACGCCCTCGCGCGCGCCCTCGCCGCCACGCGGTCGGCCCGCGGGGCGGCACGACCCGATCCACCGTCCGACGACCGGATCGTGACGGCCGCCTGAGCCCGGGCCCGGGCGCGAGCCTCGCGGCTGCGCCGGCACCGGTCGACCGCCTACTCCTGCGTCGCGCGACGCAGCGTCTCGACGACCGGACGCCTGAGCACCTCGCGCAGGCCCCACCAGCCCGCCGCCAGCGCCAGCAGCGCACCGCCGGCGGCGCCGGCAAGCGGCACGCCGGGCGAGGCTGTCCAGGGGAACTCGAAGGCGTACCGGGCAAGGGCCCAACCCACCACCACCGCGGCGATCGAGGCCAGCGTCCCCGCCAGCGCGCCGACCCCGAGCAGCTCGGCTCGCTGAACCTGCGCCAGCAAGCGGCTGCCGGCGCCCATCGCGCGCATCACCGCGAACTCCCGCGCGCGCGCTTCGCGCGTGGCCGTGACAGCCGCGAACAGCACGACCAGGCCCGCCGCAAGGGTGAAGCCGAACAGGAACTCGACTGCCCGGATCACCTGATCGAGCACGCGCTGCACCTGGCCGATGGAGGCCGACACGTCGACGTTGGTGATGTTGGGGAAGTCGCGAGACAGCCCGTTGTCGAAGCCCGCGCGAGGCGTGCCGGGCGCCGCACCCGGCTCTTCGGGGGCGCGGAACGACGCGATGTAGGTCGTCGGGACGTCGGGCAGGCTCGACACCGGGAAGATGACGAAGAAATTGACCCGCATCGACGCCCAGTCGACCTTGCGCAGGCTGGTGATGCGGGCCTCGACCGGCACGCCGGCGATGTCGAAGGTCATCGTGTCGCCAAGCCGCGCGCCCAGCGTCTGCGCCAGCCCCTCCTCCACGCTGATCGCGCCGCGTTCCTCGGGAGTCCAGCGGCCTTCATGCACCTCGTTGTGGGCCGGCATGCC
>JALOSQ010000063.1 GCA_025458335.1 Ideonella sp. | reverse complement strand
CGGCGCATTGGTCGTCGAGCATCCGGGCCCGGCAAGGCCGGCCTCGTTCATCTCGGTGGGCAACACCCCCGAGGCCTTCGTGACCAACTACCAGAACCTCGCCGACTCGCTGCGCGACCCGGTCCTGCGCCGCATGAAGCACCTGTCGGTGCCATTCCTGTACGACCAGGACCTGTACACGGAGGAAGATGCCGGCGACCTGTGGGAGCAGCAGGCTGCGTACGGCTACCGCACCGGCATCTCGGTGGCGCTGCACCTGCCGGGCCACCGCCACTTCCTGCTGGGCATGGACCGCGAGCAACCCCTGCCGCGCGACGAGCGCCGCCTGACGCGGTTGTTCGCCGACCTCCAGTTGCTCGCGGTGCATGCCCAGGATGCCGCCCAGCGCCTGCTCGCCCCGCTGGCCGACCGCGAGCCCGTGCCGCGCCTGACCGAGCGCGAGCTCGAGGTGCTTCGCTGGACGATGGATGGCAAGTCGGCATGGGCGGTCGGCGAGATCCTGGGCATCAGCGAGCACACGGTGAACTTCCACCTGCGCAACGTGTTCGGCAAGCTCGGCGCCTCGAGCAAGCACCAGGCAGTGCTCAAGGCCCTGGCGCTTGGCTTGATCTGACGCCGCGGCCGCGGGGCGCGCCCGGCCGTCCGTCGGGCGCGTGACCTACAAGGCTTTGTAGTTTCGGGCAGCCCGCCTGGCTGCGGACACTGGACGAATCGGGCCACGTCGGCCCGGCCAGCCCGGAGAACGCACCATGCTGCTCAGCCTCGTCCTCGAAATCCTCGGCTTCCCGCGCGGCGGCGGCTGGGCTCGCTGACCGGTCGCAGGGCGGCGCCGGATCGGCGACCATGCGGGGATGCTGCGTCCCCTGCAAGGCCTGACCGTCGTCGCCCTCGAACACGCCATCGCCGCACCGCTGGCCACGCGCCAGCTGGCCGACCTCGGCGCCCGCGTCATCAAGGTGGAGCGCCCCGGGGTCGGCGATTTCGCGCGAGCCTACGACGCGCGAACCCGAGGCCTGTCGTCGCACTTCGTCTACACGAACCGCGGCAAGGAGAGCCTCACCCTCGACCTCAAGCATCCGCGGGCGGCGGCCTTGCTGCGCCGGCTGGTCGTCGAACGCGCCGATGTGCTGGTTCAGAACCTCGCACCGGGCGCGGCCGCGCGCCTGGGCCTGTCGCACGAGGCGCTCGTGGGCGACGCGCCTCGGCTCGTCGTGTGCGACGTCTCGGGCTACGGCGCGGACGGGCCGTATCGCGACCGCAAGGCCTATGACCTCCTGATCCAGGCCGAGGCCGGCGTGCTGAGCACCACCGGCACCCCCGGGGCGCCAGCGCGCGCCGGCTTGCCGGTGGCAGACATCGCCGCCGGCATGTTCGCCACCCAGCAGATCCTCGCCGCGCTGCTGCAGCGCGGCGTCGACGGCCGCGGGCGGCGCATCGACGTCTCGATGCTCGAGGCCGCCGTGGAGTGGATGGGCTTCCCGCTGTACTACACGATCGACGGAGCGGCTCCGCCACCGCGCAGCGGTGCGTCGCACGCGACGATCTTTCCCTATGGCCCGTTCAAGGCGGGCGACGGGGGCACGGTGATGCTGGCGGTGCAGAACGAGCGCGAGTGGGTCGTGTTCTGCCGCGACGTGCTCGGATGCCCGGACCTCGCGGACGACCCCCGATACGCCGGTGTCGAGCGACGTCGCGACGCGCGGGACGAACTGCAGCACGTGATCGACGCCGCCCTGGCCCGCCTGTCGACCGACGAGCTGGTTCGACGCCTCGAGGCCGCCGGCGTCGCCTTCTCGCGCCTGAACGACATGGCCGGCGTCTGGGCCCACCCTCAGCTGGCAGCACGCCGGCGCTGGACGACCATCGGCTCGCCGACCGGCCCCTTGCCCGCCCTGTGGCCGCCCGGGGCCGCCCCGGCCGACGATGAGCGGCTCGGCGACATCCCCTCGCTGGGCGAGCACACCGACGCGATCCTCGCCGACCTCGGCGTCGACACCGACGAACGCGCAGCGCTGCGGTCGGCCCACGCGATCTGAGGCGCACCTGCCCGGCGCAGCCTCGGCACACCGGGAGCCGGCTGCGCGCCCATTGGCGCACGGCGCGACAGCTGCTCGAGCAGCAGGGAAGCGGCGTAGGGCACGGCTTGCAGCAGCAGCACCGCGATCCACGCGAGGTGCTCGGGATCGCCGGCCGGCCGCTGCCACGCGACGGCCCCCGCGGCACCCAGCAACGCGCCGAGCAGCGCCCGCTCCTCGCGCAGGCCCGCGTCGCGCCGCGGCGCTGCCGTCACCGTGCCGGGCGCTCCCTTGCGGGTGACCACGAACGTGCCCGAACGCCCCGCCAGGCCCGCCCACACGCCGCGGGCGATCGGGTGGGACAGCGACACGCCCGCGATCGCGGCCCCGACGATGTCGCCCGCGCGGCAGCCCACGCGGCGGGCGTACAGCAAGGGCGCCGCGATCACGCGGACCACGAAGAACACCGCCAGCGGCACCAGGAACCCCAGCGCCGGCACGCCGACCGCACCCGGCGCGAGCAGCAGTGCCGCGGTCCAGGCCAGGGCCAGCAGGCTGAAGGCCAGGTGCAGGGCGTCGCCGATCCAGGGCAGCCAACCCGCCACGAAGTGGTAGCGCTGCGCCAGCGTCAGGCGCGAGCGGCCGAGCAGCGTCGCGGCATGCCGGCGCAGGATCTGCATCGCGCCCTGGGCCCAGCGTTCGCGCTGGCGTCGGTACGCCGCCAGGTCGGCCGGCAGCAAGCCCGCCCCGAACGGCCGATCGACGTAGGCCAGCCGGTGACCCTCGGCGAGCAGACGCAGCCCGAGCTCGGTGTCCTCGCACAGCGTGGACGACGACCACCCGCCCACCGCCTCGAGCGCCGAGCGCCTCACCAGTGCCATCGTGCCGTGCTGGACCAGCGCGTTGCGCTCGTGGCGGTGGTGCATGCCCAGGCGGAAGAAGCCTTCGTACTCCCAGTGCATCCAGCGTCGCCAGGCCGGCCCCCGCCCATCGCGATGCGCCTGGGGCGCCTGCACGACCGCGACCTGCGGATCCTCGAAGTGACCGGCCATCCCGGCCAGCCACCCGGGCTCGACCCGGTAGTCGGCATCGACGACGCCGATCCAGGTGGCCCGCGGGTCAGTGTGCGCCAGCGCGATGTTCAGCGCCTCGGCCTTGAAGCCGGGGCAGACCGCCTGCCGCACGAACCGCACCCGGGGTCCGAAGCCGCCACTCGCAGTGCGCGCCGCTTCGATCGCCTCGACATGGGCCGCCACCGGTTCCCAGTCGGCCGGGTCCGGCGTGTTGTTGTCGACCACCACGACCTCGAACGCCCGCCAGTCCAGCACGCGCAAGCGCTCGAGGGTGTCGATGACCATGGCCGGCGGCTCGCGGCTGCAGGCCAGGTGCAGGCTCACGAAGGCCTCCGGGCGATCGGACGGCGGGGGCCGCGGGGCCAGCCGGTGCCGCAGCGCCCCGTCCCAGTACAACTCGGCAAACTCGAAGCCCTGCGCCAGCAGCATCGCAGCGGTCAGTGCAAGCAGCGGCATCAGCAGCGCCAGCACTGCCAGATCGAGCGGACGCAGGTAGGCGTCGAGCGGCACGGTCATCGCGGCCATGCCGAGCGACACCACGGCCTGCACGATCACGGCCAGCCCAAGGCGCGCCGGCCAGCGCCATCGCGACGCTGCCAGCAGCAGGAGCGGCAGGGCCAGCGTCGCCCCGAGCAGACCCGAGGCGATGGCCTTGCCGCCGGCATACGGGTCCGCGACGACCGGCCCGGACCAGTCGAACTTCGGCACCCGATGCGCGTCGAGCAGGCCCCAGTGCGGGCCGGCCGGGCCCTCGGTGGCACGCTTCCAGGGCTGGTCCACCGCCTCCATCAGGTAGTAATCGGGCGGCGCACCGGCCACACGCGCCAGGAAGCGCCGGATGAACAGCGCCTGCTCGGCCGGCCCGGCCTGCGCGAGGCCGAGCCGGTCGCCGCCGCTCGGCCAGCCGATCTCGCCGATCACCACGGGCATGCCCGGGAAACGCCGGCGAACCTCGTCGTAGCGCCGCAGTGCCTCGTCGACGGCGCCGTCGACATGCACCCGCTCCCAGTACGGCAGCAGGTGCACGGTGATGAAGTCGACGTGACGCGCCAGCTCGGGCCGGCGCAGCCAGACGTGCCACGGCTCGGCCGTGGACACCGGCACGTCGAGTTCGCGGCGCAGGCGGTCGAGATGCGCGGCGAGCGCCGCGAAGCTCACCGAGCCGTGCAACTGGGTCTCGTTGCCCGCGATCACGCGCGTCACGTGCCGGTGCTGGCGCGCCGCCGCAATCACCGCCGCGACCTCGCGCTCGTTGTGGTCGGCGCGGTTGTCCAGCCACGCCCCAGCGGTCAGCTCGAGGCCATGCCGCCCTGCCAGCGCCGGCAGGCCCGGGAGTTCGAGCGTGCTGTAGGTGCGCAGCCGCGACGTCAGACCGGCCAGGATCCGAACGTCAGACTCCAGGCGCGCGGGGTCTGGCCGATCCTGCGCCAGCGGGCTCTCCCAGCGCTGGAACGCGTTGTAAGCCAGGCCGGCAACGCGCGGGGCCACCACCGGCGCCTCGGTCGGCGTGGCGAGCGCACGCCATGCCGCCAGGTTGAGCATCGCGACGCCCGCGAGCACGACCAGCGCCGCGCCCCATCGCCGCCAGGTCGGCAAGGGCGGCAGCGCGCCGGCAGAATCGTCGTGTCGCAGGATGCTCATGGGGTCGTGCAGCGGTGGGCCCCCAGGGCCCCCACAGGGCAACGCCGGCGCACGCCCGAACGATGACGCCTACCTCCCACACGTCGAGCCGAGCACTGGCCTTTGCCTGTGCCGTGCTGGCCATCGCCGTGGCCACGCTGCTGGCGCCGTGGGTCGGCCGCCTGTGGCCCGCGGCGCTGCCCGGGCCGGTGACAGCAGAGAACCCGCTGCCCTGCCTGTCGTACGCGCCGTTCCGCCGCGCCGGCCACACGCCCTTCGATCCCGCGCTGGTGGTGACGCCCGAGATGATCGAGGCCGACCTCGCGCTGCTTCGGCCGCTGACCGGCTGCGTGCGCACGTACGGCCTCGACCACGGCCTCGACGCCGTGCCGGCGATCGCCGCGCGGCTGGGCCTGCGGGTCGCCCTGGGTGCCTGGATCGGCCGCGACCCGGTCGCCAACGAGGCACAGGTCGAGCGCGCCCTCGAACTCGCGCGTGCCCACCCCGGGGTGGTCGACCGGCTGGTGATCGGCAACGAGGTGCTGCTGCGCCGCGAACTGTCGCCCGAAGCGCTGGCCGCGCTGCTGGAGCGGGCACGCGCCCAGTCCCCGGTGCCGGTCACCTATGCCGACGTCTGGGAGTTCTGGCGCCGACATGCGCCGGTGCTGCTGCCGCATGTGGACGTGGCGGCGATCCACGTGCTGCCGTACTGGGAGGACGATCCCGTCGCGGTGGATCAGGCGGTCGAGCATGTGCACCGGATCGCGCAAGAAATGCGCCAGGCGCTGGCGCCGAAGCCCGTCTGGGTGGCCGAGACCGGCTGGCCGGCGGCCGGCCGCGCCCGAGGTCCCGCGCAGGCAGGCCGCGAGGCCCAGGCGCGCTTCGTGCGCGAGCTCCTGGTGCGCGAGGCACGCGAGCCGATCGGCTTCAACCTGATCGAGGCCTTCGACCAACCCTGGAAGCGGCGGCTGGAGGGGCCGATGGGCGGCGCCTGGGGGCTGTTCGACGCGCAGGGCCGCCTGCGCGTGCCGATGCAGGGCGACCAAGCGCCGGATCCGCGCGCGCCGTGGGTGCTCGGAGCCGCCCTGGCCGGCGTGCTCGCCGCACTCGCTGCCACGGTCGCGGGGCGCCGTCGCGACGGCGCCCTCGAGGAGCGGGACCGGGCGGGCCCCTTCGGCCCGTGGGGCGTCGCGGTGCTGACGATTTCGGGCGCGTGGCTCGCGGCCCTGGCCGCGCTTCAGGCCCTCACGATCGTGCAGGGTGGCCGCTCGGCCCTGGAGGCGGTGGCCCTGGCCCTGGCCGCCGGGGTCTCCGCCGCGGCCGGCCTCGCGGCGGCGGCCTCGCTGGCCGCGCGGGACCTGCCACGCCCTTCGCCCATGACCCCGGGTGGCGCGACACGAGGCCCGACCGCCACCCTGGGCGCGGTCGCCGACCGACCCGGGGGTATGCGACTGCACGCAGCGCGGGCCTTCGAGTCGATCCCGGTGGCCCTGCTGTTCACCGCAGCCGTGCTGGCCCTCTGGAACGTGTTCGACGGCCGGTACCGCCCTCTGCCCTGGGCCTTCCTGGCCGGGCCGGCCCTGCTGTGGGCCCTGCGGTGGGTCCTGCAGGGTGCCGTCGCAGGACGTCGTCACGTCGACCGGCCCCCCCCCACCCCGGCGGCACGCGCCCTTGCATGGGTGCTCGTGGCCACCGGACCGGCGCTCCTGTGGCTCGAGGGGCTCGCCAACCTGCAGGCGCTCGCGACCGTGGTGGCGTTGGCCATGCTGGCCATCACCGTGCTGTGGCCGCGCGCGGCAGCCGCGGGCCGTCATGGCGGACCGGCGGTGTCGCCGCGGCGGGATCCGGCGTGCACGCACACCAGCAACGCGACGAGCGCCGCCGGTGCGGCCAGGGACGCGCTGTAGAGCACCATCCCGGCCACGCCCAGGGCCAACGCGGCCAGCGCCACGCTCGAACTGCGCCAGACCCACGCCAGGGTCGCCGTCACGGCAGCCAGCAGCGCAAGGCGGTGCTCGATGAAGCCCTGCACCACCGCGCTGCGCAGGCTGCAGGCGATCCCGTCCCAGGGAGCCGCATCGCAGCGGGCGGTCAGCGCCGCGGGTTCGACCAGCGCATGCCTCGCGGCCAGCGCCAGCGCACCGGCCACGAGGACGACCGCCAGCGGTCGCCATCCGGCCCGCGGCGCGGCCGCGGCCCGCACGCCATCCCCGTGGTCGAGTTCGCCAGGTCCGGCGTCGACCGGCCGTGTCATCGTCGACCCGAATCGGCGTGCCGCACGCCGCCGCCTGCCGCCCCGAACGCCCGCACCAGCATGGCGTTGAGATCGTGCAGGCCGCCGAGGGACCGTGACGGCGGCTCGAGCCCGGGCGCGAAGCCTGCAGCCTCGAACCCGGCGAGCAAGGCGGGATCACGCGAGACGACGTGCACCGGGACGTCCCAGCGCACGCCCTCCCCCGTGACATTGGCCGTCGGCTGGTGGTCGCCCACGAGCACGACGACCGCCTCGCGCGGCTCGGGCTGGGCGAACCAGCCAGACAGCCAGCGATAGGTGTACTCGACCATGCGCACGTAGTCGGGGAACATGTTCAGCCAGTCGGGCTGCTCGTCCAGGGAGCGCCGCAGTTCATCCGCATCGAAGGGATCCGGCTCGAGCACGCGGGCCCAGTCAGGCTGGTACGGCGGGACCGGGCTGAACGGCAGGTGCGAGGTGATGGTCGGAAAGAACACCAGCCGCGGCGGGTCGCCGGGCCGGCGCGGGTGCAACTGCTCGAGCCTCGCGATCGAGAACTGATCGGGGATCAACCAGGGACCCAGGCCTGGCCCGCGGTAGCCGAGCGTGCGGCCCTCCAGATACACGTCGAAGCCGTAGTACGCCCGTTCGGGCCACTCCCAGGACACGGCCGGGTACAGCCCGAAGGTCTGGTAGCCCTGCGCCCGGAACAGTGACATCAGGGTGGGCCGCTCGGTGGTGAGCAGGAGGTCGTGCCGACGCGGGTCGCTCAGGTCGACCCCCGACAGCAGGGACAGGTGGGCGAGATCGGACGCCCCGCCAATGGTCGGCGAGCGGACGAAAGCGGACACGACGTGCCGGCCGCTGGCCCGGATCGCGTCGGCCAGGGCCGCCCGGGCCGGCGCGAGTTGTCGCACCGCGACCGGATGATCGTGCACCACGGCGCCGACCGACTCGAGGAAGACGATGTACACGTCGCGCCCCCGCAGCGCCGCCAGGGCCGTGCCCGGCGGCGCGGCCAGGGCCGCGTCGAGCGCCTCGGCGCGCGGCAGGGCGCGGGCGAGCCGTTCGGGCGAGGCCGCCGTGGCCAGGAGCTCGGCCTGCTTCCAGTAGGTCGGCAGCACCGGTCGCGACACCACAGGCCAGGTCGCCTGCACTCCCGCGTGGTTGGCGAGCACCAGCACCACCGCCGCAAGCGTGGCCGCCTGCACGCCGCGGTGCCGCAAGGCGACCGGCGCCGCGACTCGCGCGAGCACGCCGAGCGCCCATCGCAGCAAGGCATGCAGGGCGGCCAGCCCGGCCACCACGGCGACGACCGCCGCGGCCAGCTGCCAAACCGGGCGCTCCTGCGCGGTCACCCAGAGGAAGCGCGGGATCTGCGGCACGTCCCAGTACACGTTGAGGCTGCGGCCGAACAAGGCCGGCACCATGACGTCGATGTAGCGGCCGATGACCAGCAGCGCATAGGCGCCGGCGAGCAGCGCCAGTGCGACGCGGCCGGGCGTGCCGCGCCGGGCTGTCCAGGCCAGCAGCAGCACCCAGGTCCAGACGAACTCGGGCGCGAGTCGATGGTCGGGGACGATGGCCGGCGTCGGCCACCAGGGATTGAAGCTCAGCAGGCCGTTGAGCAGCGCAACGGCCGCGGCCACCGCGAGGCCCGTGCGCAGCGCGCGCCGCGATCCGGACGCGCCCGAGCCGGGCGCCTGAAGCGCCGACCCCACCTCAGCGGCCCCCGGCCTCGGGCACGCGACCGCTGGCGATGTAACCCATGCCCCATTGGGTCGGCTGCCATTCCCAGTCCGTCAGCCTCGGTGCCAGCCGATCCCATGGCGTGCGCAGTTCGCCGGGCGCACCGTTGTAGCCGACGTTCTTCAGGTAGACCCACAGGTTGAGCGGCGCGAGCCAGCGCGGGAAGAACTTGATGCCGGCGACCGCGACGCGCGCGCCCGGGCGTGCGCAGCCGAGCAACGCGTCCAGCGCCGACGTCGAGCGCAGGATGTCGTGGGTGTAGTGGAACAGCAGCGCGTCAACCCGGTCGTCCAGCCGCAGTCCCTGGGCGGGCGTTTCGAGCAGGTGAACGTTCGACCAGCCAGCCTCCGCCACCCGACGTCGTGCCTGGGCCAGCATGTCCGGGCTCTGGTCGATCCCCCAGACGCGACCGTTCGGGCCCACGGCCTCGCGCAGCAGCGGCAGGCTCAGACCCGTTCCGCAGCCCACGTCGAGAACGCGATCGCCCGGGCGCAACCCCAGTGTCTCGATCGTCGCCAGCCGGATCGGCCAGGTCGGACCGCAGGTCGCGTCGTAGCCGGCAGCCCGGCGCCGGTACCGGGCCACGGAACGCGCACGCACCGCGGCATCGGTCGCCAGATCACAGGTGCGGTCGGTCACGGGACGGGGGCAGGACGGATCAGGCTTGCACGATACCGTGCGGTCACGATCGTCGCCCGACCGCCGGGCCAAGTCCTCCCGGCACGGTGAGAATCGTCGCCATGGAGTGCCGACCGGCTTGCGCAGCATGCTGCATCGCACCGTCGATCACCAGCCCGATGCCCGGGCTGCCGGACGGCAAGCCCGCGGGAATGCGCTGCCCCCACCTGCTGGCCGACCGTCGCTGCGCGCTGTTCGGCGACCCGCGCCGACCTGCCGTGTGCGGGTCCTTGCAGCCGGCGCCTTCGATGTGCGGGCACTCCGCCGCCGACGCCCTGCGCAGGCTCGTGCGCCTCGAGCGGCGCACCAGACCGTGACGAGGTCGGTGGCAGCACTGGCAACCCCGGGTCGACGGCTCGCCGCCCGGCGCGGACGCCAGGATGCCGCGGGTCCGGAGACCGGTCTGCGGACTCTGCCGCCGCGGCGCGGCGACCGCCCGCCGCGCCGCGTTCGGCAAACACGCGACACCCCGAGACTCACCGCCGAGTGGACTCGTGCACTAGCGGACTAGTGTTTACCCTAAACGACCTCCCAGGACTGGCGTACTTTCGTCCAACCGGATATAAACCTTTGTCTTAGACAGACAGTGAGCTTTTCGGCGCTGTCCAATCCAGACGCCGGTCGGCGGCCACCGCCGGCGGCGCTCCCCCAAGAAAAGAAGGCTGGAGAAGGCCCCGAATGCACGACAACCTGAAGGCGCTGCTGTCCAAGGGCGCGGCCGACGCCGCTGCCCTGACCGCCCCCGGCCGCGCGCCACTGACGTTCGGCGCCCTCCAGACGCTCGTCGACACCACGATCGCGCAACTGAATGCCTGGGGCATCGGGCGCAACGACCGCGTCGCGATCGTGCTCGACAACGGCCCCGAGATGGCCGCCTGCTTCGTCGCCTGCGCCTGTGGCGTGGCGAGTGCACCGCTCAACCCGGCCTACCGGGCCGATGAATTCGAGTTCTACCTGTCGGACCTGAACGCCAAGGCGCTCATCGTCGCGCGCGGCAGTTCGTCGCCGGCGGTCGAGGTCGCCCGCAAGCTCGGCGTGCGGATCCTCGAGCTCGTGTCGGG
>JALOSQ010000354.1 GCA_025458335.1 Ideonella sp. | reverse complement strand
GGCTTGCGCAGGGCCTCGGCAAAGTCGCGGGCCACCTTGTCGGTCGGCCCGCCGGCCGCGAACGGCACGACGATGGTGATCGGCTTGTCGGGGAAGGCGTAGGCGCTGCCGGCCACCAGGGCCATAGACGCCAGGGCCAGGGTGAACTTCTTCATCGCGGGATGTCTCCGTGAGGGTGGAAATGGCGAGGGGTCAGGTGTCACGCCGGGGCGCAATGCGCCGTCCGTCCAGGGCGGGATTGTGACGGCTTGGAGCCGCCGGACCGACCTAGGTTTCCCCGTGCGTGCGGGGGAGATCCCGTAGTCCGCCGACCGGGCGTGGCGCGCCGGGTTCAGCCGACCGGCCGCCGGTCCTCGATCACCTTGCCGTCGTTCGGCAGGCTCCCGACCGCGACCAGCGCGACCTCGCCGCGCAGCTTGGTGACCTCGCGCAGGCTCTGCGCGAGCGCATCGGCGAGTCCGGCCGGCGCGCTGGCCGCCTCGGCGTGCAGCATCATCCGGTCATTGGCCATCTCGCCGTCGACGACGAGTCGAGCCCGGGCGACCTCCGGGTGGCGCCGCACGACCTCGGCCACCTGGCTGGGATGCACGAACATGCCGCGCACCTTGGCGGTCTGGTCGGCTCGGCCCAGCCACCCGCGGATGCGGGCGTTGGTGCGGCCGGTCGGGCAGGCCCCGGGCAGGATCGCCGAGAGGTCACCGGTGCCGAAGCGCAGCAGCGGGTAGTCCGGGTGCAGCACGGTCACCACCACCTCGCCGACCTCGCCGTCGGGCACCGGATCGCCGGTGCCGGGGCGCACGATCTCGACGATCACCCCCTCGTCGAGCACCAGGCCCTCGCGGGCCGCGGTCTCGTACGCGATCAGGCCGACGTCGGCGGTGGCATAGCACTGGTAGGCGGCGATGCCGCGCCCGGCCAGCCAGTCGCGCAGCGCGGCCGGGAACGCCTCGCCGCTCACCAGCGCCTTGGTCAGCGAGAGTTGGGGCGTGCCGGCCTCCAGGGCCTTCTCGACGAGGATGCGCAGAAAGCTCGGCGTGCCGGCGTAGCCGTCCGGCCGCAGGTCGGCCATCGCCTGGAGCTGGAGCTCGGTGTTGCCCACGCCGCCCGGGAACACCGTGCAACCCACGGCCAGGGCGCCGGTCTCCATCATCGAGCCGGCCGGCGTGAGGTGGTAGCTGAAGCTGTTGTGGATCAGGTCGCCCGACCGGAAGCCGGCGGCGAACAGCGCGCGGCCCATGCGCCAGTAGTCCGCTCGCGTCCCCTCGGGTTCGTAGATCGGCCCGGGCGACTGGAACACCCGCCGGGCCCCGGACAGGCCGCGCAGGCGCCGCCAGCCGATCGCCGAGTAGCCGCCGAACGGATCGGCTGCGCGCTCGCGCTGCTGGCGGGCCAGCAGCTCGGACTTGCGGGTGACCGGCAGCCGCGCGAGGGCCTGGCGCGTCGTGACCGACGCGGGATCGACGCCGTCCAGCACCTCGGCCAGAGCCGGCACGCGCCGGGCAGCGGCGACCTGGCCCGGAAGAGCCGCCATCAGCTCGACCTCGCGTCTGGCGGGGTCACGGATCTCCAGGGTGTCGTGATGCGAGGGCGTGTTCATGCGGCGCGATGGCGGTGGGCGGCGGCCCGGGATCGGGTCAATCGTCCTGTTCCCAGCGGGCCAGCCGCCGGCGAACGTCGTCGATGAAGTGGCGCACGTCGGCACCGGACGTCAGCCTCCGCGTCTCCCATTCGGGCGACATCGCCGGGCGGCGCACGACCCGGGCGACCAGGTGGTCGTCGGCGAGCGTCAGTTCGACCACGCGGCGGGCCTTGAACTCGAACCCGTCGCCGCGCTCGGCCAGCTTGAGGTCGCGCAGGCTGCGACGCGTGGTCACGAGCGCGTCGGCCGGCTTGAACGGCGGCAGCGGGATCGTCCAGGCGTCGTCGCTCATCTCGCGGGCCGGTGGGCGGTCAGGCGAGCCAGCGCTTGCGGCGCCGGTAGCTCTTGACGTCGCGGAAGCTCTTGCGGTCGCTTCCATCCTGGGATCGGCCCATGCCGAGGTAGAACTCCTTGACGTCCTCGTTCTCGCGCAGGTCGCTCGCCTTGCCGTCCATCACGATGCGGCCGCTCTCCAGGATGTAGCCGTAGTCGGCGTAGCGCAGCGCCATGTTGGTGTTCTGCTCGGCCAGCAGAAAGGTGACTCTCTCCTTGGTGTTGAGGTCCTTCACGATCTCGAACACCTCCTCGACGATCTGCGGCGCGAGGCCCATCGAGGGCTCGTCGAGAAGCACCATCTTCGGGTTGGCCATCAGCGCCCGGCCGATCGCGCACATCTGCTGCTCGCCACCCGAGGTGTAGGCGGCCTGCGAGCCGCGGCGCGTCTTGAGCCGCGGGAAGTAGTTGTAGACCTTCTCGAGGGTCTGGGCGATCGCGGCCTTGCCATCCTGGCGCGTGTAGGCCCCGGTCAGCAGGTTCTCCTCGATGGTCAGGTGCGCGAAGCAGTGGCGTCCCTCCATCACCTGGATCACGCCCCGCTCGACCATGTCGGCCGGGCTGAGCTTCTCGATGCGCTCGCCCTTGTACTCGACCGAGCCCTTGGTCACCTCGCCTGCCCTCGGGCACCTGCAGCGAGACGCCCTTGAGCACCAGGATCACGTGGTTGTAGATGACCTCGATGCCGTTGACGTTCAGCAGGATGTTCGACACGGTGAACTCACGGTTTCGGCGGCGCGCGAAAAGAGGAACGGACGTCGACCAACCATCCAAGCAGTCGCCGCGGATCCGGCTCTGCCGGTCCGCCGGCGACGCCCCCTCGAGGGGGAGGCGCGCCAGCGCCTCGGGGGTGGGTCAGCTCTGGCAGTCGGACGGCGGACGACGCTCGAGCTTCTTTTCCTGCGCATACCGGTCGGCCGAGGCGCGGACCATCGGCTTGATGATCTGCTCGTCGGCCTGCAGCCAGTCGGAGGCCCAGGTGAACTTGCTGCCATCCCAGGTGTGGACACGCGCCCAGGCCGAGCCCATGTGGTCGTTGCAGCTCGTCGAGATCGGCCGCAGCACGCCCTTGAAGCCCAGCGCGTCGAGCTTGGCCTGCGTGAGGTTGAGGTTCTCGTAGCCCCAGCGTGCCTGCTCGCCGGTCACGACCTTGCCCTTGCCGAAGCGGTCCTGCGCCGCGCGCACGCCCTCGACCGCGAGCATCGCGCCGACCACGCCGCGCATGTACAGCACCGAGCCGACCTCGTCCTTCGGGCCGGTGCCCTGGCCCGCGCCGTGCACCTTCTGCAGGATCTCCTGCACGACCGGCGCCTGCGGCTCGGCGCCGTGCTGCATCATCACCGCGCTGTAGCCGCGGGCCGCCGCGCCGACGTCCTTGAGGTCCGGCTCGGCGCCCGACCACCAGGTGCCGAACATCTTCTCGCGCGGGTAGCCGGTGGCCACCGCCTCCTTGATCGCAGTGGAGGTCATCACGCCCCAGGTCTGCATGACCACGTAGTCGGGGCGTTGCTGGCGCACCTGCAGCCAGATCGCCTTCTGCTCGACGCCCGGCGCCGGCACCGGGAGCAGTTGCACCTCGAAGCCGTGCATCTTGCGGCGCTCCTCGATGATGGGCAGCAGCTCCTTGCCGAACGGGCTGTCGTGGTAGACGACGGCGATCTTCTTGCCGCGCAGCTTGTCCCAGCCGCCTTCCTTCTTGGCGATGTGCTGC
>JALOSQ010000353.1 GCA_025458335.1 Ideonella sp. | reverse complement strand
GCGGCGCTCGCCGGGTCGGATCTGGATCCAGTTCAGGTGCGTCTGCAGGCCCCGGCCGTACTGGTCGGTGATGGCCAGGCCGAGCGGCACGTCGGCCGGCACCACGAGCTTGAACGAACCGTCGGGCTCGACCGGCGCGTAGCCGAGGATCTGCTGCGGCTCGAAGTCGGTCTCGCCGATGGCCTCGCGCATGCCGGTCATGCCCGATTGCGGCGCCACGGCGCGGAAGGCCCGCACGAAGCGCGCCGGCGAGCAGCGGTAGGCCGGGTCGGCCGGGTCCTTCATGCGCAGGATGTCGGCCACCATCGAGCGGGTGTCGCCCACCTCGGTCGGCGCCTTCTTGGCGATGCCCTGGCTGCAGCCGTTGGGCAGGTCCGACGCGGCGATCACCGACTCGCCCATGCGGTCGAGGCCGTCGGTGTCGTAGATGCTGCGCACCTCGATCAGGCCCAGGCCCTGGGCGGCGAGCGCGGCATCGACCTGAGTCGGCTGCGTGGCGTTCGGCTCGGGCCGCGTCTCGATCGCGACCGGGTCGACGTACATGAAGCCCGGCGGCGGCGAGGCCACGTTGAGCCACGTCTGCTTGGCCATGTCGACCATGTAGATCGAATAGGCGGCCGGGGCGTTGTCCTGCACCGGCAGGGCGGCGCGCTGGGCGCGGCTCAAGGTGTCGTCGGCCAGCTGCGTGCGCTCGGCGGCGGTCAGCTGCGAGCACGGGATCACGGTGCCGTTGCGGGTGACCTCGCAGGGCCGGTAGGCCACCAGCACGCGGTCGGTGCCGTCCCACAGCGGGTACGGCGTGGTCACGCGGCCGAAGGCCGACAGCCCGCGCCCGTCGTCGAGCTCGCGGCCGGTGGCCTGCACCTGTCCGCCCTGGCGCGGCACGTCGTTGGACGCCGGTGTGTTCTGTTCGGAGTAGTTGCCGATGTCGATCAGCATGAGCGCGCCGCCTTCCTGGGTCCCCGAGAGCGACATCAGGTCCGAGGTGACGAAGCCGCCGTACCGGCCATTGGGATCCATGTCCCGCGGGTGCAGGAAGCTGTTGCCGGGGCTGTGCGCGCCGTACTTGACGAACATGTTGGTGCCGTCGGGCTTCACGGTGAAGATCGCGAAGCGGTTGCGCGGCCCCACGTGCTCCCAGCGCGAGAACATGATGTCGCCGTTCGGCCGCACCACGGCATTGCGGTCGTGGCTCTGGTTGACCGAGATCTGCGTGATGGCGCCGCCGTTGGCATCCATCGTGTGCAGGTTGAGCACGCGCTCGCGCTCGTACTCGTCGACCGCGTAGATGCTCTCGCCGTTCGGGCCGGTCGTCTTCGACGAGGTCTGCCGGTTCGACGAGAACACGAAGCCGCGGCCCGCCGGCAGGTAGGCCGGATCGACGTCGTCGTCGGTCGTGCTGTGGGTGAGCCGGCGGAAGGTGCCGCCGGTCAGCCCGCCGGTGGTCATGTCGTACTCCCAGAGGTTCCAGCGGCCCGTACACGCCGGTCCCGTGGCAGGCGTGCCGTCGATCGTGGCCGGGTTGCTGGCCGGGCAGCGCATCGAGAAGACGATCTTCTTCCCGTCGTACGAGACCTCGGGGTCGGACGCGTCGCCGTTGCGCGTGCCGTCGGCCGCGCGCGTGAAGCGGGCGGTCAGGTTGTGCTCCCGCGCGCTCGGCGACGACTTCTCGCGCAGCATCAGGTCGCCGCCGGGCGCGCTGTTCGTGCCGTCGGTCGGGTTGAGCGCCAGCGTGGTCGAGCGCATGACGTAGGCGATCGGCACGTCGCCGGCGACGGTGGTGCCGGCGCCCGAGCCGCTGCCGCAGGCGGCCAGCAGGGCGGCCGCTGCGGCGCCGAGCAGCGCGGGGGCAAATCGGACGGAGGAGTGCGGCGTGTCCATCGAAGTCCCCTTGGGGTGGAGGTGCGTCATTGACGTGTCGCGGCGATGCCGGACCCGCTGGCCGGTGCCAGCGAGCCCGCCGGACCGAATCCGTTCGTGGCGTGCAGCCCGCCGTGCGCGTCGACCACCACGGCGTCGGCGCCGGGCACCGACTCCACCAGCGGCAGCCCGCGTTCCACGCCGAGCACGAAGACGGTCTTGGAAAGCGCCTCGGCGGTCAGGCCGTCGTCGGCGAGGATCGTGACGCTGTGCAGGCGGTCGGGCGATCGCCCGGTCGCCGGGTCGACGATGTGGTGCCAGCGCACGTCGCCCTCGTCGAAGAAGCGCTCGTAGTCGCCGGAGGTCGAGATCGCGCAGTCGGCCAGCGGCAGCACGGCGACCACCTCGTCGGCGAGGCGCGGATGACGGATCGCGACCGTCCAGGGCTGGCCGCGCCGGTCGCCGATCACCCGGCTGTCTCCGCCGGCGCTCACGATCGCATGGTGGATGCCCAGGCCGCGCAACAGGCTGGTGGCGTTGTCCACCGCGTACCCCTTGGCGAAGCCGCCGAGGTCGATGCGCGTACCGGCGTGGGTGTAGCGCACCGTGCGGCTGCGCGCGTCGAGCTCGAGATGGCGCCAGCCGATGGCCTGGCGTGCGCGCGCCAGCGTGGCATCGTCGGGCCGCATGCCGGCGCGGTAGTCGAACAGGTGGCCGACGCTTGCATAGGTGATGTCGAAGGCCCCACCCGACAGTCGCGAGAACGCGACCGCCCGGGCCAGCAGGGCGAACATCTCTCCCGACACCTCCACCGGACCGCGGGCCGCGTGCGCGTTCAGGCGCGAGAGCTCGGAATCCGGGCGGTGGGGGCTCATCGCCCGGTCGCCCATGATCGCGGCCTCGGCGCGCAGCCAGTCGCCACACGGCGCGGCCGCCGCGCGAACGGCAGCGGCATCGGCTCGGCGTTGGAAGGGGCGCGGGACGGCGAACACACGGGGCTCCTGGGAACTCCGCTGCGCCGATCGACTCGATCCGGATGGACAAGGCCGCGGTGCAACGTGGAGCGGATGTTCGGGGTCAGTCCATGTCGCCGTCCGTTCAGACTTTGCAAGCGGTGTAAGGCGCGAGGCCTCAACCGTCGCGATTTGGTGTCGGGCGGTCGTCTGCGGCTACCACATGTAACGTGGGTGAGCCTCCGCGTCTCGGCAGATCACGCAGCCATGCCGCGTCTCGCGCCAGCGTCAGGCGCGCGGCGTCGGGCGGTCGCCGCCCGCGTGCGTCGACACCGCCAGCGTCTCGCCGATCAGGCCGCGGGGCCTGAGCACCAGCATCAGCGCGATCAGCACGCCGATCAGCACCACCTGCAGCGCCGCGGCGCGGGCCTGCTCGCCGGCGGGGATCCACTGCCGCAGCGCGCCGCCCGCCGCGGCCCAGACGGCCCAGACGACGAAGGCGCCGAGGATCGCGCCGCGGTTGTTGCCCGAGCCGCCCACGATCAGCATCGCCCACAGTTGGAACGTGAGGATCGGCAGGAAGTCCTCCGGGGCGATGTAGCCGACGAAGTGCGCCTGCATCGCGCCGCCGAGCCCCATCAGCATGCTGCCGATCACGAAGGCCTGCAGCCGGAAGCGGAACGCCGACTTGCCCAGCGAGGCGGCCGCCGACTCGTCCTCGCGGATCGCGCGCAACACGCGGCCCCAGGGGCTGCGCACCAGGCGCTCGAGGCCCACGTAGGCGATGACCAGCACCGCCACGCACAGGCCCAGGTACGCCAGCGTCCAGCCGGTGCCCGTCCCAAGCCAGGCCTGCATCGGCTTGGGGATGAACTGCACGCCGAACGGGCCGCCGGTGAGCGTCTGCAGGTTGAGCGCGGCCAGCTGGATCACCACCGCGACGCCGAAGGTGGTGATGGCCAGGTAGTCGTCGCGCAGCCGCAGCGTGAGCAGGCCCACCAGGGCGCCCGCGGCGCCCGAGACGAGCATCGCCGCCAGCCAGCCCATTGCCACCGGCCAGCCGAAGCCGCCGATGCGGTCGTCGATCGACGGCGTGGTCAGGATCGCCGAGGTGTAGGCGCCGACCGCGACAAAGCCCGCGACGCCCACGTTGAACAGGCCGGTGAAGCCCCACTGGAGGTTCAGGCCGAGCACGATCACCGCGAACACGGTCGCGAAGACCATGAAGAAGCTGATGTAGGAGATCAGGCCGGCGGCGTCCATCGGTTCTCGAATTCAGGTGCGCTCGCCGAACAGGCCTGTGGGCCGCAGCAGCAGCATGCCGATCAGCACGACGAAGGCGGCCGCGGCCCGCCACTCGGCGCCGACCAGTGCGACCGACACGCTCTCGGCCAGCCCGACCACCAGGCCGCCGACCACGGCACCCCACACCGATCCGATGCCGCCCAGGATCACCGCTGCGAACAGCGGCAGCAGCAGATCCAGGCCGAGCGTCGGCCGCAGCTGCACCGTGAGCCCGGCAAACACGCCGGCCACCGCCGCGAGCACCCCGCCCAGGATCCAGGTGGCGCGCAGCACGCGCTCAGGGTCGATGCCGGCCACGCGCGCGAGCTGCGGGTTGTGCGCGGTCGCGCGCATCGACCGGCCCAGCGTGGAGCGCGTGAGGAACAGGTGCAGCGCGACCACCGTGACCGCGGTCAGCGCCAGCACGAACAACTGGTCGGGCGTGATGCGCAGGCCGCCGGCCACCGAGCGCGGCACGAAGGGGATCGCGATCTGCAGCTCCTGCGAGTAGTAGCGCGGGATGCCGCCGTAGAAGAAGAGCAGCAGGTTGCGCATCGCCAGCGCCGCGCCGAAGCTCGCGATCACCAGCGTGATCGAGCCCTGCAGCCGCAATCGCTTGAACAGCGCCCAGTCCAAAACCAGCGCCATGGCCGCGGTCAGGGCTGCGGCGATCGCGAGCGCGCCGACGAGCGGCCAGCTGAACGACAGCGGCGCCCAGGGCGGCACCGCGACGCCGGGCGTGATCTGTCCACCCGCCGCGCCGGCGGCCGCGCCCGCGGCGCCAGGGATGCCGGGTACCCACGCGACGGCCACGCCCACCGCGAGCGCGCTGAACGCGAAGTACGCGCCCCAGGCGAGGAAGTCGCCGTGCGCGAAGTTGGCGAAGCGCAGGATGGAGAACGTGATCGTGAGCCCGATCGCCCCGAGCGAGATGATCGAGCCGATGACCAGCCCGTCGGCAATGATCTGCAGCATCAGCCGGCGCCCCCGGGATCGGATGCCTCGGCCGGCAGCCCGGCGGTCACGCCCGTCGAGGCGACCCCCGCCGCGATGGCAGGCGCCGCCGCGGAGGATGGCGCGCGCTGCACGTGCCGGCCCAGGTACAGCTCGGCGATGCGCGGATCGCCCAGCAGTTCGGCGACCGGCGCCACGAGCCGTTCCTGCCCTTCCACCAGCACCGCCGCCCGATCGGCCA
>JALOSQ010000352.1 GCA_025458335.1 Ideonella sp. | reverse complement strand
CCGGGTCGTAGCCCCAGTCGTTGTGCCGGCCCTTGCGGGGGAGGTAGTCGGGCAAGGTCGCGCCGCGCAGGCGCTGCTCGCGCATCGCCGCCTTGTCGAGCGGGGCGTCGAAGCTCGTGAACAGGCTGTACCAGTAGACGTTCTCGTCGTCGACCGGCACGTGCAACTGGGTGATGGTGATCGTTTCCGACAGCGGGATCACGAACGTGTTCGGGAACACCGAGTTGGTGATGCGCACGTGCATCAGCCCCTCGTGCATGCGCCGCAGCGTGGTGATGCGCCAGAGCCCGTCGGCCAGCGGCTCGTGGCGGATCTCGGGGCGGTGGAACTCGCGCATGATGCGGCTCATCGGCCAACGCTCGCCACCGACCTCGCCGACGCTGGCCCCGCGGAACTGCTTGCCGTAGGTGTCGTCGAGCGACGCGTCGCGGAAGAACCGGTGCAGGAACGAGGTGTGGGCCGGGTCGATACCCACCTCCACCGCCTGGAGCCAGTTGCATCGCCACAGCCCCTTGAAGGCGAAGCTGTGCGTGGTCGGCGCCGGCGCGCTGTTCCAGCGGGTAGGCGCGGGCGCGCACGCGCTCGCACAGCGTCGACCCTTCGGGCTCGGCCGGCGTCTCGAGGCAGCGCCCGGCGGCGTCGAACTTCCACCCGTGGAACGGGCAGCGCAGGCCGTCGCCCTCATGGCGGCCGAAGGCCAGGTCGGCGCCGCGGTGGGGGCAGGCGCGGTCGATCAGGCCGAAGCGCCCCGCATCGTCGCGGAACAGCACGAGGTCCTGGCCGAGGAGCCGCACCGCCTTGGCCGGACGCACGGCCATCCGAGGGTCGAGGGCCGGGTCGAACTCGTCGAGCAGGGCCACCGGGTGCCAGTACTGGCGCAACAGCGCCCCGCACGGCGTTCCGGGGCCGACTCGGGTGATGCGTTCGTTCAGGTCGCGTTGCATGGCCGGGCGATCGGGTGCCGGCGCGCCGACCGCAGCGCCGTCACCCGCGGAGTGTGCGGTGAGTGCCGGGATTCTGCGAGCGGTGCTGCACTGCGCCAAGGCGGAGGAACCCGCGGGCCGCGGCCGTGGGTCGGCCGTTCGCCGCGGCGAGGGACATACCGGCGCGACGCCCACGAGGTCGCCGCCGAGCGGCACCGCCCGTGGGTCCAACGACGCCCGCGGCGGGGGTCACATGCCCGCGTAGTTCGGCCCGCCGCCGCCCTCGGGCGTGACCCACACGATGTTCTGCGTCGGGTCCTTGATGTCGCAGGTCTTGCAGTGCACGCAGTTCTGGGCGTTGATCTGCAGACGATCGGTGCCGTCATCACCCTTGACGAACTCGTAGACGCCGGCCGGGCAGTAGCGGCTCTCGGGGCCGGCGTAGGTCGCGAGGTTGGTGGCCACCGGCACCGAGCCGTCCTTGAGGGTGAGGTGCGCCGGCTGGTTCTCTTCGTGGTTCGTGTTGCTGATGAAGACGCTGGACAGCCGGTCGAACGTGATCTGGCCGTCGGGCTTGGGGTACTCGATGCGAGCGCATTCGGCAGCGGGCTTCAGGCACGCATGGTCGGGCTTCGACCGGTGGATCGTCCAGGGCGGTGCATTGAGGCCGATGCGCGGCAGCAGCCACTGCTCGATACCGGTCATCAGCGTGGCCACCGAGCGTCCCTTCTTGAACCACTGCTTGAAGTTGCGCGAACGGTCGAGCTCGGCATGAAGCCAGCTGTTCTCGAAGGCGCGTGGATACGCCGACAGCAGGTCGCGCTGCCGGTCGGCGACGATCGCCTCGAACGCTGCCTTGGCCGCGAGCATGCCGCTCTTGATCGCGGCATGGCTGCCCTTGATGCGGCTGGCGTTGAGGAATCCGGCGTCGCAGCCGACCAGTGCTCCGCCGGGGAAGACCAGCCGCGGCAGGCTCAGCAGCCCGCCCGCGGTGATCGCCCGGGCGCCGTAACCGATGCGCTTGCCACCCTCGAGCGTGGCGCGGATGACGGGGTGCGTCTTCCAGCGCTGGAACTCCTCGTACGGGCTCAGCCAGGGGTTGGCATAGTCGAGGCCGACCACGAAGCCGAGCGCGACCTTGCCGTCCTCGGCGTGGTACAGGAACGACCCGCCATACGTGTCGTTGTCGAGCGGCCAGCCGGCGGTGTGCAGCACCAGGCCGGGCTGGTGGCGAGATGGCTCGACCTCCCACAGTTCCTTCAGGCCGATGCCGTAGCTTTGCGGGTCGCGCCCGTCATCGAGCTTGTAGCGCGCGACCAGCTGCTTGCCGAGATGGCCACGCGCGCCCTCGGCGAACACGGTGTAGCGGGCGTGCAGCTCCATGCCGAGCTGAAAGCCGTCGTGTGGCTGGCCATCCTTGCCGATACCCAGGTGCCCGGTGGCCACGCCCTTGACGGCGCCGGTCTCGTCGTAGAGCACTTCGGCCGCCGCGAAGCCTGAATAGATCTCGACGCCCAGCGCTTCGGCCTGCTGCGCCAGCCAGCGCACGACGCTGCCCAGGCTGACGATGTAGTTGCCGTGGTTCTTGAAGCAGTCGGGCAGCAGCCAGTCCGGGGTCGACTTCGAACCGTTGGCGTCGAGGAACAGGAAGCGGTCCTCGGTGACCGGCTGGTTCAGCGGCGCGCCGCGCTCCTTCCAGTCGGGGAAGAGCTCGGTGATCGCGCGCGGATCCATGATCGCGCCCGACAGGATGTGCGCGCCGGGCTCGCTGCCCTTCTCCAGTACGGTGACGGACAGCTCACGGCCCGCCTGCTGCGCCAGTTGCTTGAGACGGATCGCGGTGGCCAGGCCCGCAGGGCCGGCGCCGACGATCAACACGTCGACCTCCATGCTCTCGCGGGGGCCGTACTGCTCCAGCAGCGCTTGGGGTGTCATGGCGGGCGGCGGCCATGATCGCGGCCGCGAGGGTTCGGGACGGCGAGGATTCTAGGAGCGCGTCCGCGTCCGTCACCGTCGTGACAGGGCGCGATCTAGGGCTCGCGTACTATCCCGCCCCAACGCCAAGGGGGCCCTGTGTGGCCCCGCCCGCAGGAGCCCCGCATGTCTTTCCAGATCGACCTCGCCGGCCGCGTCGCCTTGGTGACCGGCGCCTCCAGCGGCCTGGGCACCCAGTTCGCCAAGACGCTCGCGCGGGCCGGCTGCGCCGTCGCGCTCGCCGGCCGTCGCGTCGAGCGGCTCAAGACCCTTCGCGCCGACGACAGCATCCGCAGCGCGGTCGCCCACACCGAGACCGAGCTCGGCACGATCGACATCCTGATCAACAACTCGGGCGTGAGCACGACCCAGAAGCTGGTCGACGTGACCGAGGACGACTACGACTTCATCCTCGACACCAACACCAAGGGCGCGTTCTTCGTCGCGCAGGAGGTCGGCAAGCGCATGATCGCCCGCGCCAAGGGCGCGGCGCCTGGCACCTTCACCGGCGGGCGCATCGTCAATATCGCCTCGATGGCCGGCCTGCGGGTACTGGGCCAGATCGGCGTGTACTGCATGAGCAAGGCGGCGGTGATCCACATGACCCGCGCCATGGCGCTCGAGTGGGGGCGCTGGGGCATCAACGTCAATGCGATCTGCCCGGGCTACATCGACACCGAGATCAACCACCACCATTGGCAGACCGAGCAGGGGCGAAAGCTGATCGACATGCTGCCGCGCAAGCGGGTCGGGCAGCCCCAGGACCTGGACACGACGCTGATGATGCTGGTGGCCAACGAGAGCCACTTCATCAATGGCGCGGTCATCCAGGCCGACGACGGCTTCGGCGTCTGAGCGCCGACGATGGGCCTGCGGCCGCTGTCCCTGCTCGAGGCGCGCGTGCTCGGCGTGCTGGTCGAGAAGGCGATCACCGTTCCCGACACCTACCCGCTGTCGCTGAATGCGCTGACCGCGGGCTGCAAC
>JALOSQ010000062.1 GCA_025458335.1 Ideonella sp. | reverse complement strand
CGACTCCGCGGTCGAGGGCGCGATGATCAGCAAGTACCGCAACGCCGGCCAGACCTGCGTGTGCGCCAACCGCCTGTACGTGCAGGACGGCGTCTACGATGCTTTCGTTGCGAGGCTCGCCGAGCGCTCGAAGGGCATCAAGGTGGGCAATGGCTTCGAGGTCGGCGTGAACCAGGGCCCGCTGATCGACGACCAGGCGATCGCCAAGGTCGAGCGGCACGTGGCCGACGCGGTGGCCAAGGGGGCGCGCGTGGTCGCTGGCGGCACGAGGCTGGGCGAGCGCTTCTACACGCCGACCGTGCTCGCCGACGTCACCCGCGAGATGCTCTGTGCCCGCGAGGAGACGTTCGGCCCGGTCGCCCCGGTGTTTCGCTTCAAGACCGAGGCCGAGGTGATCGAACTGGCGAATGCCACCGAGTTCGGCCTGGCGAGCTATTTCTTCAGCCGCGACATCGGACGCATCTTCCGCGTGGCCGAGGCGCTCGAGTACGGCATGGTCGGGATCAACACCGGCCTGATCTCCACGGCCGAGGTGCCCTTCGGCGGCGTCAAGCAGTCGGGCCTCGGCCGCGAAGGCTCGCGCCACGGCGTCGAGGAGTACGTCGAGATGAAGTACCTCTGCCTGGGCGACATCCACAAGTAGCCCGGCCCGCCGGCGCGGCCGGCCACCGGGCCGGCGCCGGCGTCCGCCCGTCCGGGCCTCAAGGGTCGTTGGCCGCGACGCCGGGGCTGAATCCGGACGCTGCCGTCCGGGTGGTGGCCACCCGGAGCAAGGCTTCGGGTTCGCTGCCGTCCTCCGGCGCCACGGCGCAGCCGACCTCGACCGTGACCGCCACCGACTGGCCGGCGACACTGATCGGGTGGCGCAGCGCCATCGCCAGCTTCGAGGCGACCGCCGCCGTGTCGGCGGACGAGTCGATCGACGACAGCATCACGGCATAGGTGTCGCCGTTCAGCGCGGCCACGACGTCGCTGGCGCGCACGCCGGCGCGCAGCCGCACGGCGACCTTGCGGCGAACGAGGCGCTGCAGGTCAGCCGCATCGGTGCCCGGTGGGGCGGCCAGGCCGCCCACGTGCAACACCACCACGCCCAGCGGGCCCGGCTCGCGCGCGCGCACGGCCAGCAGGTGGCTCAGGTGCTCGACGAGCTGCTGCCGGTTGACGAGCCCGGTCATCGGGTCGGTCGAGTAGTCGCGCCGGGAGCGCGCTTCCAGGCGCTTGCGCTCCACGGCCCGGCGCACCGCCGCCGCACCGGGGGCGCCGAGGGCCGATTCGCCCGCCAGCACGTCCTCGGCGCCCAGGCGCAGCCACTGCAACGCGCCGGCGTCGCCGGCATCCGGTCGCACCACCACGATCGCGGTGTCGGCGAACGGCCATTCGTGGAGCTCGGCGGGATCGCCGGGCAGCTCGTCCGGCGCATCGAGCCACAGCACCGCATCGACCGAAGCCGAGGACACGCGGGACCGGACAGCGTCGAACGACTCGACGGTCTCCGCGTGCCAGGCCACGGGACCCGAGGACTCGAACGCCTGCGTGACCGCGGGGGGGAGTGACCCGCCTGCCGCGACGATCAGCAGGCGCAGCGGTTCGGGGGGGCTGTGGACATCCGGGCTGGCGGTCATGCTCACTCCGGGCGTCGCCGCCATGCGGCGTTTGGAGCGGGTGAAGGGAATCGAACCCTCGTCTTAAGCTTGGGAAGCTTCAGCTCTGCCATTGAGCTACACCCGCACGGCGCCGCAGTTTACGGGATCGGGCCCGGGCCGCGCGGCGGACCGAGGCGCCGTCGGGGTCGCGCCGGAGATGCCGGCGCTCATTGGAACAGCGGCACGGTGCGGCAGGCGCGCTCGAAGGCTTCGCAGTCGCGCTCGCGGCGCAGCAGGTCGTCGTGGTCCACGGCGGCGGCCAGGTGGCGGCTGCGGTCGTCGAGGGCTTGCTCGGCCAGCCAGTCGCCCGCGCGGCGGGTCCAGACCGAGACCCAGCTGAACGTGCCGGTCTGCGGAGGACGGATCGGGGAGTTCATCGAGGCGGTGAAGCGGTCCTGGGTCATGGTGGATCTCCTGGGGCGGTGGGGTGAATCGATGGGTTCACTGTAGGCAGCGAGCGCGTGCCGGAGCAGTGCGAAGGTCGCGGGCCCGGAGTGAACTATTCCCACGGCCCTGCGGCGCCACCCGTGCGCTGTCGCCCGAACGAGCCCGGTCGGCCCGCCTCTGGCCAGCCGGGCGCCGGGTCCCGGCCAGAATGCCGGTCATGAGCACCCCGACCGAGGACCACACCCGTCTGCCCGACGACCTGATCCTGCCCGACGACCTGATCGTCCAGCTTGCCCGCCGCGGCGGCACCCGGGCCTTCGCGGCGCAGACCGTGCTCCTGAGCGAGGGCGACACCAGCCAGTCGGTCTACATCGTGCTGGACGGCCGCGTGAAGGTGTTTGCCAGCGACGACGAAGGACGCACCATCGTGCTCGCCGAGCTGGGCGCGGGCGAGTACTTCGGCGAGCTGTCGATCGACGGCGAGCCGCGCTCGGCCTCGGTGATGACGCTCGAGCCGACACGCTGCTGCATCGTGCAGCGCGCGGAGTGGGAGGCCTTTCTCACCGAGCATCCGGCCTTCGCAGCGAATCTCGCCCACCGTCTGATGCGGCAGGTGCGCCGCCTCACCGAGCAGGTACGGGCCCTGGCGCTGCAGGACGTCTACACCCGCGTCGCGCGCCTGCTCACCAACGCCAGCCAGCCCGAGGGCGACCACCACGTGGTGCCGCACCGCATGACGCAGCAGGACATCGCCGAGCGCGTGGGCGCCTCGCGCGAGATGGTCAACCGGGTGATGAAGGAGCTCACCACGGGTGGCTACGTGGCACTCGACAGCGAGCGTCGCCTGCAAATCCTCAAGCGCCTGCCCGAACGCTGGTGACCGCCCGACGTCCAGTCACCGGGACCGACCGCCGGACGGTCGACGTCAGCGTGGTGGGGATGCGGATGCGGGCGGTGCGGCCGGCGGAGGCGCCGACCCGAGCGCACGCTGCGTGAGCGCCGGCAGGTCGACCTCGCCTTCGTCGCGGAAGCTCACCGTGCCGAGCAGGCCACCCGAGAGCCGTCCGCGCAACCGGTAGTCGACCCGCGCACGGTCGCCGGTGGCCAGGCCGATGAGCTGGCGCACCACCGCCATCGCCGTCACGGTCACCGGAATCGTGAGGATCGACTCGCCGAAGCGCGGCACCGTGCCCTTGTCGCCGCTCGCACCGCTGGCGAACTCGCTGCCGCGCACCGAGAGTTCGACGAACGCGCCGTCGTAGTCGATTGGCGCATCGTTGGGGTTGAGCAGGCGCAGCTTGACCGCCAGGCGCAGCTCGAGGCCCTGGCCGGGCAGCGGCTCGATACCCGCCAGCGAGACCTTGACCGGTTCGCGACCCGGGATTGCCGCGCAGCCGGCCAGCCAGGCCAGGGGCAACAGCGGCGCCGCGCGCAGCAGGCGCCGGCGGGGCAGGGCCTTCGATGGGCTGGGCGGCGGAAGGGTTCGGGTCATGCGATCTCCAGCGGACTCATCGGGGCGACGCCCCTGACAATGGCCGCTGCATTCTTGAACGCCCGCGCCCCTGCCTGCGATGACCGCCGCCCCCGCCGCCCCTTGCGCGATGCCCGCCGACGCGCCGGCCACATCCCCGCCCGACGCGTCATCCGCCGCGCCCCGTACGCAGGGCGGCCAATCCGCCATCGCGACGCCGCGCCGCAGCGTGCGCAGCTTCGTGGTCCGCGCGGGTCGCATGGGCACCGGCCAGCGCCGCGCGCTGGAAGCGCTCGCGCCGCGCTACTGCCTGCCCTACCAGGCGCAGCCGCTCGACCTCGAGTCGGTGTTCGGCCGGCGCGCACCGGTCGTTCTCGAGATCGGCTTCGGCATGGGCGACGCGACAGCCGAGGTCGCCACGCGCGAGCCCGGGATCGACCTGCTGGGCGTGGAGGTGCACGAGGCCGGCGTGGGCGCGCTGCTCAAGCTCGTGGGCGAGCGCGGCCTGCGCAACGTGCGCATCGTGCAGCACGACGCCGTCGAGGTGCTCGAGCACATGATCGGCCCGGCCAGCCTCGATGCGTTGCACGTCTGGTTCCCCGACCCCTGGCCCAAGAAGCGCCATCACAAGCGCAGGCTGCTGCAAGGGCCCTTCGTGGCGCTCGCCGCGAGCCGGCTGCGGGCGGGCGGCGTGCTGCACGCCGCCACCGACTGGGAGCCCTACGCGCAGCAGATGCTCGAGGTGCTGTCGGCCGAGCCGACGCTGCGCAATCGGGCGGCGGGCTTCGCGCCGCGGCCGGAGCGCCGGCCGCTCACCAAGTTCGAGCGCCGCGGCCTTGGGCTTGGCCACGGCGTGTGGGATCTGCTGTTCGAACGCATCTGACGTTGCCCGCTAGCGGGGCCCGGCGGGCAGACCGCGCGTTCAGGCCTTCCACTCCACCCAGCCGGTCCAGGCAGTCAGCAGCACGATGCCGCCGAACACGATGCGGTACCAGGCGAAGATCGTGAAGTCGTGGGTCGACACGTACCGGATCAGCCACCGGATGCACAGCAGCGCGCTGACGAAGGTGAACACGATCCCGACGACGAACATCGGAACGTCCTCGAGCGAGAGCAGTGCACGCTGACGGTAGAGCGAGTACACGCCCGCACCGATCAAGGTTGGAACGCCGAGGAAGAAGCTGAACTCGGCCGCGGCCTTGCGCGAGAAGCCGAGCACCATGCCGCCGATGATCAGCGCGCCCGACCGGCTGGTGCCCGGGATCAGCGCCAGGCACTGGATGAGGCCGAGCTTGAGGGCGTCCATGGCCGTCATGTCGTCGACCGTCTCGACCCGTGCGTGGCGGGCGCCCTGCAGGTCGCGCTCGCCGTAGAGGCGCTTGTGGCGCGCCTCGACCCACAGGATGATCAGGCCGCCGACCACCAGCGCGACTGCGACCGGCACCGGGTGGAACAGCGCCGCCTTGATGGCACTGCCGAAGGCAAGCCCGGCGATCACCGCCGGCACGAAGGCGATCGCCACGTTGCGCACGAAGCGACGCGCCACGTCATCGCTCGAGATGCCGGTCACCGTGGCCTTGAGCCTGGCGCGGTACTCCCAGATCACCGCGAGCATCGCGCCGCTCTGGATCGCGATCTCGAAGGCCTTGACGCGCTCCCCAGTGAAGTCGAGCAGCGAGGCGGTGATGATCAGGTGGCCCGTGCTGGAGATCGGCAGGAACTCGGTGAGTCCCTCCACGATGCCCATGATGGCCGCCTTCAGCAGGAGCGTGAGGTCCACGCGAGGCTCCGAAGCGCAAAGCCTACGATGCTAGGCGAGCGCCGTGCGGCTGCCCGCCCCCAGGCGCTCGCCAGGCGCCCCGAACCGGCAAAAAGACCGGGCGCCCCCCGGGTGCAGGGGCTCGCACACCGGATGTGGCCGATGCTTGGGGCCTATTCGTGACGCAGCGCCTGGATCGGCAGCAGGCCGGCCGCCCGGCGCGCCGGGTACCAGCCGAAGAACACGCCGATCGAACCGGCGAACGCCACGGCCAGCGCGACCCCCTGGGCGCTCAGCACGACGTTCCAGCCCGCGAAGTGCGCCAGCAGCACGGTGGCCGCCGACCCCAGAGCGACGCCGATCAGCCCGCCCACGATGCTCAGCGTCACCGCCTCGACCAGGAACTGGCCGAGGATGTCGCGGCTGCGCGCGCCCACCGCCAGGCGCAGCCCGATCTCGCGCGTGCGCTCGGTCACGCTGACCAGCATGATGTTCATGATGCCGATGCCGCCGACCACGAGGCTCACGCCGGCCACGGCGGCGAGCAGCCAGGTCATCACCCGGCTGGACTCCTCCTGCGCCTTGAGCATCTCGGTGAGGTTGCGGATCGTGAAGTCGTCGGGCTGATCCGGCTGCAGCCGGTGGCGCTGGCGCAGCAGCTCGCGGATGTTGGCCTCGGCCACCGTCATGCTCGCGCCGTCGCGCACCTTGACGTTGATCGCCCCGACGCGCTTAGTCCGCACGTTGGTCCAGCCCTGGATGCGATTGCGGTAGGTGGTCAACGGCACCAGGATCACGTCGTCCTGGTCCTGGCCGAGGGAGTTCTGGCCCTTGCGGTCGAGCACGCCGATGACCGTCAGCGGCACCTTGCGCACCCGCACGATCTGGTCGATCGGGTCCTGGTCACCGAACAGCTGCTCCGCGGCGGTCTGGCCGATGATCGCGACCTTGCCGGCCCCGGTCACCTCGCCCGGGTCGAACACCCGGCCGTCGACGAGTGGCCAGTCGCGCACCTCGAGGAACTCGGGCGTTGCGCCGACGATGGTGGTTGCCCAGTTGGCGTTGCCAGCGATCGCCTGCTGGCCAATGCGCAGAGTCGGCGCCGCGCCTTCGACCTCGGGCACCTCGCGAGCGATCGCGGCGGCATCGTCCTCGGTCAGCGACAGCCAGCTCTGCCCGCCGAGCCGCACGCCGGCCGCAGTCTGCACGCCCGGCAGCACCAGCATGATGTTGGAGCCCAGGGCCTCGAGCTGCTCCTCGACCCGCTCCTGCGCGCCGCGACCGACCGCCAGCATCGTGATGACCGCCGAGACGCCGATGATGATGCCGAGCATCGTCAGGGCGCTGCGCATCAGGTTGGTCCGCAGCGCCTCGAGCGCACTGCGCACGGCAGCGGCGGTGTTCATGCGGCCAGGCCGGTCGCGACGGGCGCTGACGCAGGCGCGGCCTGCGCCGCCTCGGGCCGCCCACCCGCCGTTCGGGCCCCGGCGTGCCCGGGGGTGGCCTCGTCCGCGATCACGCGGCCGTCTCGGAAGGTCAGGCGTCGGCGCGCCCACGCCGCGATGTCGTGCTCGTGCGTCACCAGCACCACCGTGATGCCCTGCCCGTTCAGTTCGGCGAGCAGCTGCATGATCTCGTCGCCGGTCTGGGAGTCGAGCGCACCGGTGGGCTCGTCGGCCAGGATCAGGCGAGGCCGGTTCACCAGAGCGCGGGCGATCGCCACCCGCTGCTGCTGGCCCCCCGACAGCTCCGCTGGCGTGTGCGTGAGCCGCTCGCCCAGGCCGACGCGCTCCAGGGCCGCACGGGCCCGCGATTGCCGCTCGGCCTGGCGCACCCCGGCGTACAGCAGCGGCAGCGCGACGTTGTCGAGCGCCGTCGTGCGCGGCAGCAGGTTGAACTGCTGGAAGACGAAGCCGATGAGGCGATTGCGCAGGTGCGCGAGTTCGTCGGCGTCGAGCCCGGCGACGTCGTGCCCGTCGAGGTGGATCTGGCCGCGGCTGGGCTGGTCGAGGCAGCCGAGCAGGTTCATGAGGGTGCTCTTGCCGGAGCCCGAGGCCCCCATCACGGCGACGAACTCGCCCTCACCGATCTCCAGCGTCACGTCGCGCAGCGCTGCCACCGATTGCCGCCCCATGCGGTAGTCCTTGTCGACGTCGCGCAGGGCCATCAGGACTGCCATCGTCGGCTCGATCCCAGGCCGGTCAGAAGGTGGTCGTCGGCCGCTGCGGCGGAGCCGCCAGCGGTGAGCGGGCGCCGCCCGACGTGCGGGCCGGAACGCCCACCACGACCATTGCGCCGGGCTGCAGCGCCCGCGCGGCGGGCGAGCCAGCCGCGACGATCAGCTCGCTGGCCGTGCCGTCGGACACGCCGACCCTCACCTCGTAGGCGCGCGGCTGGCCCTGCGCGTCGAGGACCACCACGCGGCCCGGCGTGCCGGCTCGACCCGCGCCGCCGCTCCCGTCGGGCAAAGCGGCCTCCTTGGCGTCGAACGGGGCCTGCGGCACGACGTCGAGGTCCGGCAGGCGCACCCGCAAGGCGGCATTCGGCACCTTCAGCGCGTCGTCGCGGCTGTCGGTGACGATCCGCACGTTCGCCGTCATGCCCGGCAGCAGCAACTCGCCGGGATTGCGGAACGAGACCACCGCGATGTACGTGATGACGTTCTGCTGGTTCAGGGCCGCCTTGCGAAGCTGCGTGACCGTGCCCTCGAAGTTGCGGCCCGGCAGCGCATCGACGCCGAAGGACGCCTTCTGGCCGACGCGGATGCGCGAGACGTCGGCCTCGTCGATCGACACGTCGACCTGCAGGTCCTCGAGGTTGCGCGCCACGATGAACAGCTCGGGCGCCTGCAGGCTCGACGCCACCGTCTGCCCGAGCTCGATGCTGCGCTTGATCACGATGCCGTCGACCGGCGAGCGGATCTCGGTGCGCCGCAAGTCGACCTGCGCCTGCGCCAGCTGCGCCTCGCGCTGGCGCACCACGGCCGCGGCGCTCTGCGCCTGCGCCTCGGCCACCCGCACCTGGGCCTCGGCGGTCTTCACCGACTGATCGAGGCTGGCCACGAGCGCGCGCGCCCGGTCGAGTTCGGCCGGCGAGATGAACTCGCTGGCCAGCAGCTCCTGGCGGCGCGTGAAGTCGCGCCGGGCCTCCTCGAGTTCGAGCTGCGCCTTGGCCACGCCGGCCTGCGCGGCCATCACGTTGGCCTGGGCGGTCAGCACCTGCGCCCGCGCCGCCTCGACGTCGGCCATCGACTGGCGCACGCGGTACTCGAAGGTCTCGGGATCGAGGCGGGCGATCAGCTGCCCGGCACGCACCGGACTGTTGAAGTCCACCAGGACCTCCTTGATCTGGCCGGAGACCTGGGTACCGATCTGCACCTGGCGCACCGGGGTCACCGTGCCGCCGGCCGACACGCTGGCCTGCAGCGGCCCGCGCTCGACAGTGGCCGTGCGCCACTCAACCGGGCCGTCGTCGGCACGGGTGGCCCACCAGGCCGCGCCGGCAACGGCGGCCAGGATCAGCAGCAGACCGGCGCCCTGCAGTACCCGCTTCATGCGTGGATTCTAGGAAGCGAGGCCCGTGCGCCCCTGAACGGTGCGTGACATCCCCACAGTCGCGCACGGACGCTGACCACGTTGACGCCCCGCAGCGTCGGCCCTACATTAATGACCGATCAGTCATTAACTGAGGGCCCCCGTTGTACCCGGCCATCTCTTCGTGATGTCTCCGCTCACCCCTGCGCGCCAGCGCCGCAAGGAGGCCCGCCCGCAGGAACTGCTCGACGCCGCGCTGCAGGTGTTCGTGGAGAAAGGGTTTGCCGCTGCGCGCACCGACGACGTCGCGCATCGGGCCGGCGTGGCCAAGGGCACCCTGTACCTGTACTTCGCGAGCAAAGAGGAACTGCTCGAGGCCGTGATCCGGCATTACATCGCCTCGGAGATCGCCGCCGGCCAGGAAGCCCTGGTCGCACACGCCGGGCCTTCGGCCGCGCTGTTGCGGGAGGTCGTGGTGCCCTGGTGGCAGCGCCTCGTGGACAGCCCGGCATCCGGCGTGTTCAAGCTGGTGATCACCGAGGTCCGCAACTTCCCCGAGATCGCCGCCTTCTACACCCGCGAGGTCATCGAGCCGGGTGAACGCGTGCTCGCCGGCATCGTGCAGCGCGGGATCGACAGCGGCGAGTTCCGCCCGGTGGACGTGCACCACACCGTGTACTCCCTTCTGTTTCCCCTGGTGATGCTGTGCCTGCACAAGCACTCGCTGGGCCCCTGCATGGATCGGCCGATGCTCGATCCGCACCGCTTCATCCGCGACCACGTGGAGCTGCTGCTGGCCGGGCTGCTGTCGCCCGGCCACGGTGCCGCGGCGACCCCCGCCTGACCCGAGCCACTGAGGTCCGATGACCCGTCGTCGCTGGCTGATCCCCGCCCTCGTCGTGCTCTTCGCAGGCGCGGCGGCCGCCTGGTTCCTCAAGGACCGCGCCGGGCGGCTGCCTGCCGGCGCTCCACCGGCGGCCGCAGCGCCCGTGGTCATCGACCTCGCCGCGGTCGACATCACTCGGGTCCGACAGGTCGAGCTGGCCCGCACCGTGCCCGTCTCGGGCGGCCTGCGTGCCGTGCGCACGGCCTTGGTCAAGGCCAAGGTGGCGGGCGAACTGCAGCGCCTCGAGGTCCGAGAGGGCGACGCCGTGCGCGCCGGCCAGGTGATCGGCCAGATCGACCCGACCGAACTCGACTGGCGCCTGCGGCAGGCCGAGCAAAATGCCGCGGCCGCCCGCGCGCAACTCGACATCGCGCGGCGCAACCTCGAGAACAGCCGCGGCCTCGTCGCTCAGGGCTTCATCTCGCCCACGGCGTTGGAGACCTCGGTGGCCAACGAGGCCGCCGCGCAGGGCAACTGGCAGGCAGCGGTCGCGGCGGTCGAGCTCGCGCGCAAGGCCCGCGCGGACTCGACCCTGGTCGCACCGATCCCCGGCATCGTGTCCCAACGCCTGGCCCAGCCCGGCGAACGGCTCGCGCTCGATGCCCGCGTGGTGGAGATCGTCGACCTGACGCGGCTCGAGCTCGAAGCCCCGGTGCCGGCCGAGGACGTCGCCAGCTTGAAAATCGGCGACGTCGCCCGCCTGCAGGTCGACGGGCTCGCCGAGCCGGTGCCGGCACGCGTGGCGCGCGTCAACCCGAGCACGCAGCCCGGGACGCGCGCGGTGCTGGTCTACCTGTCGGTCGAGGGCGCTCCGGGCCTGCGGCAGGGCCTGTTCGCGCGCGGTGTCATCTCGTTGCCGGCCCGGCCCGTGCGCGCCGTCGAGGCGTCGGCGGTCCGATACGACCAGGCCCGGCCGACGCTGCTCATCGTGCAGGACGAACGGGTTTCGGCCCGCACGGTGCAGACCGGCGTCACCGGGGTCGCGGCCACACCGGATCCTGCCGGCAGCGCGGACGAGCCGCTGGTCGAGTTGGTGACGGCACCGGGCGAGGCCGGCCTGCGCGAGGGCACGGTGGTGCTGCGCGGCAGTGCTGGCGCTATGCGCGACGGCACCACGGTGCGCCTGCCGGGCGACGGCACGGCCGGAACCGCGGCTGCACCGTCCTCCCCGGCCGGCACGGCCAGCCGCTGACGACGGCGCCCTGATCCCATGTGGTTCACCCGCGTCTCGATCGCCAACCCGGTGATGGCCACCATGGCCATGCTGGCCTTCGTGGTGCTGGGCCTGTTCAGCTACCAGCGGCTCGCCGTCGACCAGTTCCCGAACGTCGACTTCCCGACCGTCGTGGTCGCGATGGAGTACCCCGGAGCCTCGCCCGAGATCGTCGAGGCCGAGGTGACCCGCAAGGTCGAGGAGGCGGTCAACACCATCGCCGGCATCAACTCGCTGTACTCGCGGTCCTACGAGGGCAGCTCGGTGGTCATCGTCGAGTTCAACCTCGACGTCGACGGGCGCAAGGCCGCCGAGGACGTGCGCGAGAAGGTCGCGCTGATGCGCCCGCTGCTGCGCGAGGAGGTCAAGGAGCCGCGCATCTCGCGCTTCGACCCGGCGAGCCAGCCGATCTTCAACGTGGCAGTGCTGTCCGACACCGGCACGCACGACGCGCAGGAACTCACCACCTGGGCCAGCCAGGTGCTGCGCAAGCGGCTGGAGAACGTGCGTGGCGTCGGCGCGGTGACGGTCGTCGGCGGCGTCGAACGTCAGGTCCACCTGTACCTGCGCCCGGCCGCGATGGAGTCGCTGGGTCTGACCGTGGACCAGGTGCTCGCCGCGGTGCGCAGCGAGAACCAGGAACTGCCGATGGGCGCGATCCGATCGCGCGAGCAGGAGCGCGTGGTGCAGGTGAACGCGCGCCTGAAGACCCCCCAGGACTTCCGCGACATCGTGGTGGCGCGCCGCCAGAGCGTGCCGGTTCGGCTGTGGCAGGTCGCCGACGTGGTCGACGGACCACAGGAGATCGAGAGCCTGGCCCTGTACAACGGGCAGCGCACCGTGCTGCTTTCGGTGCAGAAGTCGCAAGGCGAGAACACCATCGAGGTGGTCGACGGCCTGCTCAGGGCCCTGGACGGCGCCAAGTCAGTCACGCCGCCGGGCATCCGCACCGAGGTGAACCGCGACAACTCGCGGGCCATCCGCGTGTCGGTGGCGAACGTGCAGCGCACGCTGCTCGAGGGCGCGGCGCTGACGATCCTGATCGTGTTCCTGTTCCTCAACTCGTGGCGCTCCACCATCATCACCGGCCTGACGCTGCCGATCGCGCTGATCGGCACCTTTGCGGTGATGCACGCGTTCGGCTTCACGGTCAACACCATCACGCTGATGGCGCTCAGCCTGTGCGTCGGCCTGCTGATCGACGACGCAATCGTGGTGCGCGAGAACATCGTGCGCCACGTCCAGATGGGCAAGCCACCTCGCCAGGCGTCGCTCGAAGGCACCAACGAAATCGGCCTGGCGGTGCTGGCCACGACCTTGTCGATCGTCGCGGTGTTCCTGCCGATCGGCTTCATGGGCGGCATCATCGGCAAGTTCTTCCACGAGTTCGGCATCACGATCGTGGCGGCCGTGCTGATCTCGATGTTCGTGAGCTTCACGCTCGACCCAATGCTGTCGAGCGTGTGGCACGACCCGGCGATTCACCGCGGCCACCTGCCGGCCGCGGCGGGGGCCCATGTGCCTCCGGCACCGCCGAGAGGCCTGTACGACCGCACCATCGGCCGGGTGACCGGCGCCTTCGAGCGCTTCACCGACTGGCTGTCGGACCGGTACCAGGCGATCCTCGGCTGGTCCCTGCGGCACAAGCTCGCCACGCTCGGCATCGCCCTGGCGACGTTCGGCGCGAGCTTCGCGATCATCCCGGTCCTCGGCGCCGAGTTCGTGCCGCGGGCCGACTTCTCGGAGACGCAGGTCAACTTCTACACCCCGGTGGGCTCCTCGCTCGAGGTCACCGAGCAGCGGGCCCGCCAGATCGAGCGCCGCCTGCCGGAGGTCAAGTACACCGTCACGACGATCAACAGCGGCTTCGCGCAGGGCAAGATCTACGGCTCGGTGTACGTGCGCTTCGTCGACCGCAAGGACCGAACGCGCAGCATCGCCGAGCTCACGCCGGTCATCCGCGACCTGCTCTCGCCGATCCCGGGCATCACGGTGACGAACATCGGCGTCACCGACCTCGGCGGGGGCAAGAGCCTGGTGTTCTCGATCCAGGGCCCGGACCTCGCCGAACTCGAGCGCCTGTCGAAGACGGTCATGGCGCAGCTGCGCGACATCCCGGGCCTGGTGGACCTGGACAGCACGCTCAAGCCCGACAAGCCCACCGTGTCGATCGAGGTCCGTCGCGACGCCGCCGCCGACGTCGGCCTCAACGTGAACGCGCTGGCCGGCACGCTGCGCACCATGGTGGCCGGCACCACCGTGGGCACCTGGCGCGCTGCCGACGGCGAGACGTACGACGTGGTGGTCCGCGTCGCACCCGAGAGCCGGCATTCGATCGAGGACCTGCAGCGCCTGCCGATCGCGGTGGGCAGCGCGGCCGACGGTTCGCCGCGCATCGTGCGGCTGGCGCAGGTCGCCGACGTCAGGCCCTCGACCGGGCTGAACCAGATCAACCGCCGCGACCTGAACCGCGAGATCAACATCGACGCCAACGCGCTGGGTCGCAGCACCGGCGACGTGGCGGCCGACATCCGGCGCGTGCTCGACGGCGTCGCGTGGCCCCCGGGCTACCGATACAGCTTCGGCGGCTCCACCAAGAACATGCAGGAGTCCTTCGGCTACGCGGTGGGCGCGCTCGGACTCGCCGTGATCTTCATCTACATGATCCTCGCCAGCCAGTTCAAGAGCTTCATCCAGCCGGTCGCGCTGATGAGCTCGCTGCCGCTGACCTTGATCGGCGTCGTGCTGGCGCTGCTGGCCTTCGGCTCGACGCTCAACATGTTCAGCGTGATCGGCATCGTCATGCTCATGGGCCTCGTCACCAAGAACGCGATCCTGCTGGTGGACTTCGCGATCCGGGCGCGCGCGGGCACGGTGGACACCGGCGCGCCGGCGACGGGCGACGGCCGCTGGGCGCCGCTGGCACGCGAGGAGGCGCTGTTGCACGCCGCCCGGGTGCGCCTGCGGCCGATCCTGATGACCACCCTCGCGATGGTGTTCGGCATGGTGCCGCTGGCGTTCGCGCTGACGGAGGGCAGCGAACAACGGGCGCCGATGGGCCAGGCCGTGATCGGCGGCGTGATCACCTCGTCCCTGCTCACGCTGGTCGTCGTGCCGGTCGTCTACTGCTACCTCGATGACCTGTCCCGATGGGCCGGCCGGCTCCTGCGCCGACCGCCCGCGGCGCCGGACACCGGGGTGATCGATCGCAAGGGCACCGTCAAGGGCACTGCCTAGAATTTTCGCGTCCGAGGAGAACACCCGTGGAAGTCGTCGAAATGCCGCACCTTGATGTCGAGCGCGCCCGTTTCAACATGATCGAGCAGCAGATCCGCCCCTGGGAGGTGCTGGATCCGCGCGTGCTCGAGGCCCTGCACCGGGTTCACCGCGAGGACTTCGTGCCCGCGGCGCACCGGGCGCTGGCATTCGTCGACACGGAGGTGCCGTTGCCTCACGGCCAGTGCATGCTGGCGCCGAAGGTCGAGGCCCGCATGCTGCAGGAGCTCATGCTCACGCCCACCGACGTCGTGCTCGAGGTCGGCACGGGCTCGGGCCACATGGCCGCCCTGCTGGCGTCGCTGGCCCGCACGGTCCACACCATCGAGCGGGTCGCCGAGCTCGAGTCCCTGGCCCGCGACAACCTGGCGCGCGCGCGCGCGACCAACGTGCGCGTCCATGGAGGGGACGGCTCGAAGGGCCTGTTCGCGGCAGCTCCCTTCGACGCGATCGTCCTGTCGGGCTCGGTGGCCGAGGTGCCGCGGGTGCTGCTCGAGCAGTTGCGCCCCGGCGGACGGCTGGTGGCCATCGTCGGGCACCTGCCGGTGATGCAGGCCGTGCGCTTCACCCGCACGGCGGCCTCCGGTTTCGAGCGCGTCGAACTGTTCGACACCGCAGCGTCACGGCTGGTCGGGTTCGAGGAACCCCCGCGATTCCGCTTCTGAGCACGGATGCCGCGAATGCGCCAGATCCAGGTGACCGAACTGGCTGCGGACTGCGCAGCCCTGGCCGAGCAGCGACCGATGGTGCTCGACGTGCGCGAGGACTGGGAGGTTCGGCATGCGCCGATGCGTCTCGACGGCACGGAGATCGTCCACATCCCGATGGGCCACCTGGTGGCTCGCCTGGCCGAGCTCGATCCCGACCGGCCGGTGCGCTGCCTGTGCCACCACGGCATGCGCAGCCTGCAGGTCGCACACTTCCTGGAGCGCCAGGGCTTTGCCGACGTCGCCAACATCCAGGGTGGCATCGACGCGTGGTCGGCCATGGTCGACCCCGGCGTGGCACGGTATTGAGGGTCCCCGTACCCTCGCCGGCCCGTCCCGCTCCAACCCCTTTCGAAACCGCCTCGACGCACCCCACCCATGACCCTCCTCCGATGCCCGGCCCCGACGCGAGCACCTCGCCGCGGGGTGCTCCCTGCCCTGGTCCTCGCGGTGCTCCTGGCTCCGCTCGGCGCA
>JALOSQ010000061.1 GCA_025458335.1 Ideonella sp. | reverse complement strand
AACACGGGTCGCCGCCTGGAGTCGCCGAACCAGTTAGCGGGCACACGCTTCGGCAACTAGAACGGTCGCGGGTCACGCGAGCTGATCCTCGCGCAGGCCGAAGGCCTCGATCCAGTGGCGCGTCAGCGGCGTTTCGGGCTTGGCCATCACACGCTCGTTGATGAGCGCCTGCCCGAGCGCCCGGCGCCCGGCGCGCGCCGCGGCTGCAAGCAAGGTCTGGTCGATCAGGTCGCGCTGCGCATGGCTGCCGCCGAAACGCTGCGCGATCGCGCGCACCGGGTACAGCGTGTGCGCCGCGCCATCGGCGTCGCCCCTCGCCAGGGCCAGCAGGCCGCGCATCAGCGGCAAGCCCACTTCACGCGCCATGGCGTGGTTGGCGCGCCCGGCGTCGTCCGGTCGCATCGCGCGCTCGGCGCATCGCGCCACCCAGCCGTCGGCCGCGTGCCACTGGCCCGCCCCGATCATCGTGATCAGCCGGTGGACGTCGTTGAACGCGTAGTAGCCGGCGTCGGCGTCGTCGCAGGCCCAGCCCGCCAGCAGCGCCGCGAAGCGCTCGGACACGTCGGTGCCGAGCAGGTGCAGCCGCCACAGCATCGAGGCGGCGTCGACCCGGTTCAGGGTGATCTGCAGGGCCTCGCCCTGCAGGTGGTTGTCGACCAGGCGCAGCACGCCGGGCAGGTCCAGGCCCTCGAGGCGGAACAGCGCGCTGTGCCACCACAGGTGCGCGGCGAAGCCGTTGCCCTCCGCCCAGGCTCCGCGGTGCTGCCGCATCCAGGCTGCGCCGTCCTCGAAGCGGCCCTGCATCTCCATCACGTGCGCCACCGCATGGACCGCCCAGGGCACGCGAGCGTCGAGCGCCAGGGCGCGGCGTCCCGCCTCCTCGGCCTGCGGGTACAGGTTGCACTCCTCCAGGCCGAATGCGTGCAAGGCCAGCACGCAGGCGTACAGCGGGTCCGCCTCGTCCCATTGCGGCAAGGCCCGCGCCGGGCGGCCGCGCAAGCCCGCGGCATCACCGCGGTAGAAGTCCCACAGGTGCGCCCACTGCAGCGCGAGCGCGTCGCAGGGATGCTCGATGAGCAGCTCGTCCCACACCCGCGAGGCCGCGGTCCAGCGCCCCTCGAGCGTGTGCGCCAGCGCCTCGAGGTGCGCGCGCTCGCGCGGCGCGGCATGGTCGGCGAGCGCGCGCGCGGCCTCGAGGTGCCCGGCCGCCTGTGGCACGAGCGCGGGCTCGGTCAGGCTCAGCAGGAAGCCGGCCTTCATGGCGTGCGGCAAGCCCCAGCCCGGGTCGGCCTCGATCGCGGCGTCCAGGTCGGCCAGCGGCACGTCGTAGAACGACATCATCCGCCACAGGGCCGTCTCGGCGGACGCGAGCGCCGACGCGCTGTGCGTGCTCACCGGATTGCCGCGCGCGTCGATCACCGCGCCTCCTGCGGAGGGACGGGCCACGCCGGAGGCGTCGGCCGCAGTTGCTCCCACCAGCGCGCCAGGCGCAACACGCCGAGGTCGTCGTGACGATGCCCCACGATCTGCAGGCCCACGGGCATCCCGGCATCGGTGCGTCCGGCATCCACCGCGATCGCCGGCTGCTCGCTCATGTTGAAGGCCACCGTGAAGGCGATGTGCTCGAAAGGCTGCGCCGGGTCGTTGGTCGGGCAGGGCCAATCGGCCGCGAAGGCCGCGATGGGCGCCACCGGCGACAGCAGGGCGTCGTACGGCATCGTCGCGCGCACCGCCGCATCGCGCAGCACGCCCATCTGGGAGTAGCCGCGGAACACGGCCTCGCCCGACAGCCTCGCGCCCCCGCGCGCCCATTCGGCAATGAAGGGCAGGACCCGAGCCTGGCGCTGCATCGGCATGGCCGAGAGGTCGAGCCAGGCGCGCATGCGCCAGAACGCGTCGAGTCCTTCGATCATCGGGCGCGCCATGAAGGGCTCGACCGGCTCGACGGTGGCTCCGGCCGCCGCGAACGCCCGCGCAGCGCGCTCGACGACCGCGCGCACCTGCGGGTCGACCGGCAGCCCCCAGCCTGCGTCCATCAGCAGGCCCAGGCGAGGCGGCCGGGCGCTGCCGTCGGGTGCGCGCCATTCGAGGTCCATCCAGTCGATCGACTGGGCCGGAAGGCTCATCGTGTCGCGCGCATCTGGCCGCGCCAGCACGGTCATCGCCAGGGCCGCGTCCGCCACGGTGCGGGTCATGGGGCCGGCCACGCGCCCCGCGTACGGCGGATGGATCGGCACGCGGCCCAGGCTCGGCTTCAATCCGACGATGCCGCACCAGCCCGCCGGCAACCGGATCGAGCCGCCGATGTCCGTGCCCAGGTGCAGCGGCCCGTAGCCGGCGGCACAGGCCGCGGCGGCACCCGCGCTGCTGCCGCCCGGGTTCAGCTCGAGGTTCCAGGGATTGCGGGCGAGCGGGTGGAAGCTGGAGAGCCCCGAACTGAGCATGCCGAGGTCGGGCATGGTCGTCTTCGCCAGTAGCACGGCGCCGGCCTCGCGCAGTCGTGCGGCCGGGGGCGCATCGGCGGCAGCCGGCACCAGCTCGGTCGCCGCCGTCCCCAGGGGCACCGGGACGCCTCGCGTGGCGATGTTCTCCTTGATCGTCACCGGCACGCCGTCGAGCGGGCCGAGCGCTTCACCCCCGCGCCAGCGCCGCTGCGAGGCCTCGGCCTGCGCGAGCGCTCCCGCCGCATCCAGCGCGTACGTGGCCTGCAGGTGGGGCTCCCAGGCCGCGATGCGCTCGAGCACCGCGCGGGTGACCTCGACGGGTGACAACTCGCCACGGCGATAGGCCGACCCGAGTTCGACGGCGGTGAGGGCGTGCAGCGGCAGGCTCATCGGGCGGCGGCGTTGAACGACGGGACCCCGATCATCGCCCAAGCACGCGACGGCTCGCCCGGGTGCCGCCGGGCAGGCAAGCCGCCTCGACCACCGTCACAGGCGCATCTCCACCCGCAGGCCGAGCACGGGGTCGCTTCGGCCGACGCTGCGCACCGACTGCGTCTGCGTGCCGTCGACGATGCGGGCGACCGTCTCGGCGTCGAGCGGCGCGAGGTTGGACAGCGTCAGCCGCACGCGCAGCGCGCTGTCGCGGGTCCACAGCAGGTAGGCGTCGACCACCCGCCGGTCGCCGACCTGCTGGCCCTGGGTCTCGGTCAGGCGCGTGCGATACCCCGGCGTGAAGGCCAGCGTGCCGCCCAGCGTCCAGGGCGTGCCGCGCCAGCGGTGGTCGGCGCCCAGGTTGCCGGTCAGCCGCGGCTGCTGGTCGATGCGGTTGTCGGGGCCGGGCACCGACGCAACGTCGGAGTCGAACAGGCTCAGGTTGGCCCGCAGGTTCACCGGCACGGCGCCCGGGAGCAGGTCGGACAGCCGCGCCTTGGCGTCGAACTCGAGACCGCGGGTCACCGCGTCGCCGACGTTGCGCGGCCGCGAGACCCAGCGCCCGGCGCTCGCCCAGGGCACGGCCTCGAACGCCGTGACGTTGCGGATGACGTCGCGCAGCTGCCGCCAGAACAGGTTGACCGACAGCACGCCACCGGCGTCGAGGTACCGCTCGAACGCCAGGTCGAGGCCGTTCGCGCGCTCGGGCAGCAGGCCCGGGTTGCCGGCGCGGTCGGGGTTGGCCGCGGTGTTGGGGCCCGGCGCCGGGAACAGGGTGTTCAGGCTCGGGCTCGCGACCAGGTTCTGCAGGGTCGGCGCCCGGTAGCTCTGCGTGAGCGCCAGGCGCAGCTGGTCGCGGCGCGGCGCCGCGAAACGCCAGACCACCTGCGCCAGCGGCGAGACGACCTGGCTGGTGGTGTCCACCGCGGGCGCGCTCGAGGTGGCCTCGCTGCGCGTGCGGATGGTCTCGGCGCGCAGGCCCAGGTAGGCCGACCAGTTCGCCGCCGGCTCCCACTCGTCCTGCACGAACAGGGCGAAACGCTGCGAGGTGGCCGCGAGTTCGTCGCCCGCGCCGCCGGCGACCGCAACGCCATTGACGACGGTGGGCGCGGTCTCGTCGCGCCGCAGGCCCTCGGCCTCCCAGCCGAACACCAGGCTGTGCGGCTCGCCCGCGGGTTCGGCACTCGACGGCACCTGCGCATCCGCCGAGCCGCCCGGCGTCCAACGGTGCGTCAACTTGCCGAACGCGTTCCAGGAGCGGTCGCGGATGCGGGTGGACGAACGCTGGGTGGTGCCCAAGGCCCCGGTGTCGTCGAACTGGTCCTGGGCACTGCGGCTGTCTTGCGCGAAGCCGCCTGCGCTGGCACGCCACTCGGCGCGCAGCGTCGGGGCCACCCGGTGGGCGCCACTCGCACCGAGCCGCGCGACGGTCGAGTCCGACGCCGTCTCGCCCCGCCGCTCGGCGTAGGGCGCCGGCGTCGTGCCACCGACCGCCTCGAGCGTGCCCTCGCTGACCCCGCCCGAGGTGTTGCGCACCACGAAGGGCTGCAGCCCGACCTGCTCGCCCGGTCCGAGGCGCCACTGCAACCGCGGCGAGAAGAACAGCGAGCGCCGCGAGCTGGCCGCCGTGTCCTCGCCCACGTGGTCGAGCACCGTCGTGCCGCCCACCGGTTCGTCGAGCGGCGAGGCCACGCCGTCGACCGTGGTGCTGCGCGTGGCGGTGTCGGTGCGCTGCCGCGGCGCCGTGGCGTTGAGCGTGAGGTTGTAGGTACCGCGCTCACCCAGCGTGCCGTTGCGCACCCATGACACGCCGGGTGAGACCACACCGCGCTCGCTCTGGAAGCCGGTGCGCAGGTCGTCGCTGAGCTGGCGCAGCGGCTCGCGCAGCACGATGTTGATCGTGCCGGCGACGGCGCGGGTGCCCGTCTCGGCGGTCGGCGCACGCAGCACCTCGATGCGCTCGACCGCCTCCGGCGAGAGCTGGTCGATCGAGAAGCCGGGCGGCACGCGCTGGCCGTCGATCAGCACCTGCGTGTAACCCGAGCCCATGCCGCGCATGCGCAGTTCGCCGCCGCGGCCAGGCCGCCCGCCGATCGTCACGCCGGGCAGTCGGCGGATCACGTCGCCGAGCGACGAATCGCCGAACTGCTCGATCTCCTCGCGGCCAACCACGATCTTCGTGGCGGTGGACGTGCGGCGCTCGTCGGTCGGGCTGCGGTCGCTGCCCCGGACCTGTACTGGCGGCAGGCGGGCAGTGCCCGGGGGCGCAGGGGCCGCCGGCGGCGGGTCGGCAGCCGGCACGGCGGTCACGGCGGCTGGCGCCGGCTCGGCGGCCGGCGGGAGTGCCGGCGACCCGCCTTGAGCGACTGCGGCCGCAGAGGCGAGCGCCAGCACCGCGAAGGCCGGGGCAGGCGCCGTGCCCGCAGGTGGCCGTTCGCCGCCGGCCAGCACCAGGCGGGCGACCGGCGCGAGCCGTCTGCCCGTCGACACCGTCGTCAGTCGCTCACCAGCTCAGCGCGGCCAGGTCGTTGGCGAAGATCGGCGAGCTGCTCCACAGGCCCTTGAGCGGCTTGCGGGCCACCGCCCACTGCGGCAGCACGAACATGAACGCGTTGACCTGGTCGTTGGCGATCTGCCGCTGCATGTCGCCCAGCAGCTTGAGCCGCTCCTGCGGGTTGGTGGCCGAGTTGTAGCGGGCGAACAGCGCCTGGAAGGCCTTGCTGTCGTAGCCCCAGTAATAGTTCGGATCGGCGTAGCGGTCGATGTCCAGCGGCTCGACGTGGCTGATGATCGTGAGGTCGAAGTTGCCCTTGAACGGGCCGGACAACCACTGGGCCCACTCGACGTTCTCGATCTTCGCGTTGATGCCGACCTTGGCCAACTGCGCCGCGACGATCTCGCCGCCCTTGCGGGCGTACTGCGGCGGCGGCAGGGTCAGCGTGACGTTCAGCGGCGTCGTGACCCCGGCCTCGCGCAGCAAGGCGCGGGCGCGATCGGGGTTGTACGGGTTGAGGCCGGTGAGGTCGACGTAGCCCGCCTCGCTGGGGACCATGTGGCTGCCGATCGGCGTGCCGAAACCCTCCATCGCGCCGTCCATCACCGCCTTGCGGTCGATCGCGGCCTGGATCGCCTTGCGCACCCGCACGTCGTTGAGCGGCGGCTTGCGGTTGTTGATCGCGACGATGGTCTCGCCGGTCGTCGCGCCGATCTCGACGGTGAAGCGCCGGTCGGACTGGAACTGCTTGAGGCTCTGCGGCGCGCCGAAGCGCGGCATGCCGTCGATGTCGCCGGCCAGGAGCGCCGCGACCTGGGCCGCCGGATCGTTGATGAAGCGGAAGGTCGCGCGCCGCATCTTGACCGACGCAGCGTTGCGATACCCGTCGAACTTCACCAGCGTGACCGAACTGCCCTTCTTCCAGTCGTCGAACTTGAACGGGCCGGTGCCGATCGGGCGCGTCGCCGTGCCGGCCGCGGTCTTCGGGTCGAGGATGACCGCCGGGTTCTCGCCCATGCGGAACAGGAAGTTGCCGTCCGCGTTGTTGAGCACCAGGATGACGGTGTGGGGATCGGGCGTGTCGATCCGGGCGATGTTGTCGAACACCGACTTCTTGGCCTTGTTGGTGCTGCCGTCGGCCTTGGCGCGCTCGAAGCTGAACTTCACGTCGCTGGCGTCGAAGTCCTCGCCGTCGTGGAACTTCACGCCCTTGCGCAGCTTGAAGGTGTAGAGCTTGCCGTCCGGGTCGACAGTCCAGCTCTCGGCGAGCAGCGGCGTGATGCTGCCGTCACGGTTGATCTTGGTGAGGCCCTCGAGCACGTTCAGGTGCACGATCTCGCCGATCGCCGCGGCGGGCGCCGTGGTCGGGTCGAGGCCCGGCGGCTCGAGCACCATGCCGAGCACGACACTGTCGCGGCGCGACTGCGCCTCGGCCGACGGCGCTGCGAGCGCCAACGCGAGTCCCGCGGCGACCAGGCCGGCGAGCACGGACTTGAGCTTCATCTGCGAACCTCCGGAGGTGGTGCCGCCGCGCCGGCTCAGGACCCGCCGGCCGCCTGCAGCAGTTCGCGAGTGTAGGCATGGCGGGCGTCGCGGAAGAGCACCTCGGGTGAACCCTGCTCCACCACCTCGCCGTGGCGCATGACCAGGATGTCGTGGCAGACGTGGTCGACCACCGCCAGGTCGTGGCTGATGAACAGGTACGTCACCCCGAAGCGCTGCTGCAGGTCGAGCATCAGGTTGAGGACCTGCGCCTGCACCGACACGTCGAGCGCGCTGACCGGCTCGTCGGCCACGATCAGCCGTGGTCGCGTCACCAGCGCCCGCGCGATCGCGATGCGCTGGCGCTGGCCGCCGGAGAACTCGTGCGGGTACTTGTCGGCGTCGCTGGCACGCAGGCCGACCGCCTCGAGGGCGTCGCGCACGCGCTCACGCCGCACGGCGGCATCGTCGTGGCCCTGGGCAAGCAAGGGCTCGGCGACGATGCGCTCGACGCGGTGGCGCGGATCGAGCGAGCCGTACGGGTCCTGAAACACCATCTGGAAGTCGCGGCGCGCGGCACGAAGGGCCGCGGGCGAGAGCGTCGCCAGGTCGCGGCCCAGCACTTCGAGCCGGCCGGAGGTCGGCCGCTCGAGCGCCATCACCAGGCGCGCCAGCGTCGACTTGCCCGAGCCGGATTCGCCGACGATGCCCAGGTTGCGACCCGCCTCGAGCCGGAAGCTGACCCCGCGCAGCGCCTGCACCACCGGCGCCGGCCGCAGCAGCGAGGTGCGCGGCAGCGTGTAGTGCCGCACGAGGTCCTGGGCCAACACGAGCGACTCGGTCATCGGCGCGATCATGCCCGACGCGGGATGCCCCCGAAGGCGTCTGCACGCGCGGCGCCGACAATGCGCGCCGCCCCGTCCGCCCCCTCCGGAGTCCGCATGCCCCAGCCGCCCGTCAGCCGCCGTCAGTTCAACGCCGCCGCCGCGTGCCTCGCCGGTGCCGCGCCCGCCCTGCTGCTCGGTGCCGCCACGGCGCAGACGCGCACGGTGCTGCGCATCTCGACGCCCGCGGTCCCCGACGACTGGCACGCCCGCATGTGGACCGTGCTGAAGGAGCAGCTCGAGGCCAGCTCGCCGGGCGAGTTCGAGGTGCAGATCCACCTGGCCGGCTCGCTGTTCAAGCAGGGCACCGAGCCCGCGGCGCTGGCGCGCGGCAACCTCGAGCTGGCCTCCATCTCGGCCTTCGACATCGCCCGCCAGGTGCCCGAGTTCTCGGTCTTCACCGCCGGCTACACGCTGCGCGACCCGCAGCACCAGCAGAAGGTCTTCAACGGCCCGATCGGCGAGGAGCTGTTCCGCCGCGTCACCGAGAGGATGGACATCGTGCCGCTGGCCACGTTGTACCTGGGCACGCGCCAGGTCACGCTGCGCGAGCCGCGCGCCGTGCGCACCCCGGCCGACCTGAAGGGCCTGAAGCTGCGCATGCCCGGCACCAAGGAGTGGTTGTTCCTCGGCGAGGCGCTCGGCGCCACCGCCACGCCGATGGCGTTCGGCGAGGTCTACCTGGCGCTCAAGACGGGCACCATCGACGCGCAGGACAACCCGCTGCCGACCGTGCGCGCGGCCAAGTTCCACGAGGTCACCCGGCAGGTCGTGCTGACGAGCCACCTGGTCGACGGCCTGTTCATCGTCGTGTCGTCGAAGGCCTGGAACGCCATGAACGCCGCGCAGCGGCAGAAGCTGCGCGCCGCCGCGCAGGCCGCCGTGGCCTTCAACAACGAGAACCGTCTCAAGGAGGAAGCGCAGATCGTCGAGTTCCTGCGGCAGCAGGGCCTGCAGGTGACCACGCCCGACGTCGAGTCGTTCCGCCGCGCGGTGCAGCAGGCCTATGCGGGCTCCGAGATCGCGCGCGCCTGGCCGCCGGGGCTGGTCGACCGGATCGCGGCCGTCCGATGACGCCACCTGCGCCTGGCGCCACGACGGCCGTCGCTCGCCTTCGGCACCTGTCCCGCCGCGCCGCGGAGATGGTCGGCGTGGGGCTGTTCGCGGCGCTCTTCCTCGTGTTCGTGCTGCAGGTCGCCGCGCGCCTGTTGTTCGAGCGGCCGCTGCCCTGGACCGACGAGCTCGCGGTGATCCTCTACCTGGTGGTCGTGCTGTGGGGCGCCGCCCTGCTGGTGCCCTGGCGCGCCCACGTGGCGATGGACCTGGTGGTGCAGTCGGTGTCCCCAGGCCTGCGGCGCGCGCTCGTGTTCACGGGCGCGGCGGGCGCGGCGGTGCTGGCCGCCTGGGCCCTGCCCGCGACGGCGGACTACGTCGCCTTCATGCACCGCGAGCGCACGCCGGTGCTCGACTGGTCGCTGATGGCGGTCTACAGCCCCGCGCTCCTGCTGCTGGCCGCAATCGCGCTGCGCGGGGCCGGCGTGGCGTGGCAGGCCTTGCGCGGCCGCCTGCCCGAGGACTCGCCCCCGACGGGTGGCCGGTGAGCCTCGCATGAGTCTCCCGTGAGCCTACCGCTGGGCGTGCTGCTGGCCACACTGGCCGCCGGCGTGCTGCTGCGCGTGCCGGTGGGCTTTTCGATGCTGGTGGCCGGCATCGCCTACCTGGCCGCGAAGCGCCAGGACCTGGGCCTGGCGGCCGAGCAGATGCTCAGCGGCCTGGCCAACAGCTACGTGCTGCTGGCCGTGCCGTTGTTCATCCTGGCGGCCAACCTGATGAATGCGGGCACGGTCAGCGAGCGGCTGTTCGACGCGTGCCGCCTGTTCGTCGGCCGCGTGCGCGGCGGACTGGCCCAGGTCGACGTGCTGGTCAGCGTGGTGTTCTCGGGCATGAGCGGCAGCGCGATCGCCGACGCAGCCGGCCCGGGCCTCGTGACGATCCGCCAGATGCTGCGCAAGCCCGGCTATCCACCCGGGTTCGCTGGCGCCGTCGTCGTCGCCAGCGCGACGATCGGGCCGATCATCCCGCCCTCGATCCCGATGGTCATCTACGCGCTCGTGTCGGGCGCGTCGGTGGGCGCGCTGTTCCTCGGAGGCGTGGTGCCCGGCCTGCTGATGGCCGGCACGCTGATGGCCACGGTGCACCTGATCGCGACCCGCCGCGGCCTGCCGCGCGAAGAGCCCCTGCCACGCGGCCAGCGGCGCCAGGCCCTGCTGCGCGGGCTGCTGCCGCTGTCGCTGCCGGCCGTGCTGCTCGGCGGGCTGTACAGCGGCGCCTTCACGCCCACCGAGGCGGCCGCAGTGGCGGCCCTGCACGCGCTGCTGCTCGCCGCAGTGGTGTACCGGGCGTTGAGCCCGCGCGCGTTGTTCGGCGTGCTGCTCGAGAGCACCCGGGGCACCGCGGTGATCACGATGATCGTGGCCGGCGCCTTCGTGCTGAACTACGCGTTCGCGGCCGAGGGCGTGCCGCAGGCGCTGGCCGCGTGGATCGCCGGGCTGGGTCTGGAGCCCTGGCAGTTCCTGCTGCTGGTCAACGCCGTGTTCCTGGTGCTCGGCTGCTTCCTCGACACGACGGTGATGCTGCTGGTGTTCGTGCCGATGCTGATGCCCACCGTCGCCGCGCTCGGCGTCGACCCGGTGCACTTCGGCGTCGTGGTGATCGTCAACATGATGGTCGGCCTGATCACGCCCCCTTTCGGCATGCTGCTGTTCGTGACGAACGCGCTGACCGGCATCCC
>JALOSQ010000351.1 GCA_025458335.1 Ideonella sp. | reverse complement strand
ACGAGAACGACTGCGAGCCGATCGCCGAAGCCGACCCGAAGATGTCGTGGTACAGCCCACACACGTCGCCGCGGACCGGATCGCGCTGGCAGTTGACCGCGGGTGCCGCGCCGCTGACCGCGGCCTGTGCGGCTGGCGCCAACATCGACCCCGCGGCCACGGCCGCCGCGAGCAGAACGGGTTGCATGGCGAACTCCGATGACCCCGGCGACAGCGCCTGGACAGCCGTGGCGGACCCTGCGACCGCCATGGCCCGAATGCTCGCAACCAGCCCGTCGCTCACCCGTTACGTCGGCCGCCACGGGCGGCGTGAACATTCCCCCCGGATGAGGGGCCGGTGCCCATTGCAGCCAGCATCCCGGCAAAGCGCCACGGCCGCCCGCGCGGCCCCGGGGCGCCCGGCCCCGGGGCGCCAGGAGCCCTGTGACCGACATCCGCCCCCTGCGTCGGGTTGTCGGCGCCACCTGGCCGCCGCCATTGATCGCGCTGCTCGCCGCTGGATCGTGCTAGCGTGTACACATCGTGTTCTAGCGAAGCACCATGTCCACAACCATGACCGTGCGGCTCGATCCGCAACTCAAGCACAGGCTCGAGCGCTTGGCCGACGCCACCCAGCGGAGCAAGTCCTTTCTGGCGGCCGAGGCCATCCAGGCCTACGTCGACAACAACGAATGGCAGGTGGCCGAGATCGAGACCGCGCTGAAGGAGGCCGACGCCGGCGACTTCGCCTCGGCCGACGAGGTGGCCGAGTTGGGCGCCCGGTGGGGTGCAGGCGAGGGCGGCAAGGCCGATGCGCGTTAGGTGGTTGCGGCGGGCCTTGGCGAACCTCGATGCCGAAGCCCGTTACATCGCGCAGGACGATCCCGCAGCCGCCCGGCTCGTCGTGGCCCGTGTGCTGGCGGCGGTCGCGCTGCTGGAGGGCCAGCCGGCGCTCGGCCGACCCGGGCGGGTGCCCGGCACCCGCGAACTCATCGTGCGTCGCACCCCCTACCTCGTGCCCTACCGCGTGCGAGGTGACAGCATCGAGATCCTGCGGGTGTTCCACACCTCGCGTCGGCTGCCCGAGGGCTGGTAGGGGTCAGGGTGTCGCACCGCGATACCGCAGCACCCCAAGCGACATGGCTCGGAACGGCACAGACCTGTCTCGCCCGCGCCGGCAGCGCCCCGAACCCGGCTAGCATCGCGCCCCGGCACCGCCGTCGCCCGCGGAGCCCCGCCGCGCAAGGAGCCCCGTGACCGAAGTCCGCGCACTGCTGCTGACCGACGTGGTGGACAGCACCAAGCTGTCCGAGGCGATCGGCGACCAGGCCATGGCCGAGGTCTGGGCGGCGCACGACCGCGTGGCGCGCGACCTGCTGCCGCCGTGGCGTGGCCGCGAGATCGACAAGACCGACGGCATGCTGCTGATGTTCGACACGGCAGCCGACGCGGTGCAGTACGCGCTGCACTACCACCGTGCGCTGGCCGGGCTGCCCACGCCGCTCAAGGCGCGCGCCGGCCTGCACGTGGGCCCGGTGATCCTGCGCGAGAACAGCCCCGACGACGTGGCCCGCGGCGCCAAGCCGCTCGAGGTCGACGGCCTGGCCAAGCCCACCGCAGCGCGCGTCATGTCGCTCGCCCGCGGCGGCCAGACCCTGCTCACGCCTGCGGCGCGCGAGGCGCTCGACGAGTCCGAGCTCAAGAGCGCCCTCAAGACCGAATCCCACGGCCACTGGCAGATCAAGGGCGTGGCCGACCCGATCGAGCTGTTCGAGGTGGGCCACCCCACGGACCGCTTCGTCGCCCCCCCCGACAGCGAGAAGGTGTTCCGCGTCATTCGCGCCGGCGACTGGTGGATGCCGGTCAAGGACATCCCCAACAACCTGCCGCACCCCGGCACCAGCTTCGTCGGCCGCGAGCGCGAGATCGACGAGGTCAAGGCCATGCTCGGCACGACGCGGCTGGTCACGCTGCTCGGCATGGGCGGCCTGGGCAAGACGCGCCTGTCGCTGCAGGTGGGCGCCGCCCAGATGGCGCTGTACCCGGACGGCGTGTGGTTCCTCGACCTGTCGCCGCTGACCGACGGCGCGCTGGTCGCCGCCGAGGCCGCCCGCGTGCTCGACGTGGCCGAGGAGCCCGGGCGCCCGATGCTCGCGGCGCTCAGCGCGCACCTCAAGACCAAGCGCGCGCTGCTCATCCTCGACAACTGCGAGCACCTCATCAAGCCGGCGGCCGAGCTGGCGCACGCGATCGTGCGCAACGCGCCCAACGTTCACCTGATCGCCTCGAGCCGCGAGCCCCTGCACGTGCCGGGCGAGAAGACCGTCCCGATCCTGCCGCTGCCGGTGCCCGACGGCTCGGCCAGCCTCGAGGTGCTGCGGGCCACGCCCTCGGTGCGCTTGTTCGTGGAGCGGGTGCAGAGCCACAAGCCGGCCTTCGAGCTGAACGAGCGCGAGGCGCCCGCGGTGGCCGAGCTCGTGGCGCGGCTCGAGGGCATCCCGCTGGCCCTGGAGCTGGCCGCGGCGCGCATCCGCGCGATGAGCGTGGCCGACATCAACAAGCGCCTGACCGACCGCTACAAGATCCTCACCGGCGGCAGCCGGGTGCTGCAGGAGCGGCAGCAGACCCTGCGCGCCCTCGTGGACTGGAGCTACGACCTGCTGCAAGACAGCGAGAAGCTCCTGCTCAGGCGCCTCGCGGTCTTCGTCGGCGGCTTCGACCTGCCCGCGGCCGAGAAGGTGTGCGGGGTGGAGCCGATCGAGGACTTCGAGGTGCTCGACCTGCTGGGCTCGCTGGTGGACAAGTCGCTGGTGATGGCCGAG
>JALOSQ010000060.1 GCA_025458335.1 Ideonella sp. | reverse complement strand
AGGCGCAGGGCGGCCACCTCGGCCTCCAGTGCGGCGATGCGTTCGCGCAGTTCCTGCTCGACCGGTGTGGCGCCGTGCTCGCGGCGGATCGCGGGGCCGTCGGGCCGGCAGTGCAGCACCCAGTCGATCCAGGCGTCGAGCCCCTGGCCGGTCGTGGCGGACAGCTGGATCAGCTCGATGCCCGGGTTCACGCGGCGGGCGTACTCGATGCAGCGCTGCACGTCGAATCGCAGGTGCGGGAGCAGGTCGACCTTGTTGAGCAGCATCAGGCGGGCCGCCGCGAACATGTCGGGGTACTTGAGCGGCTTGTCCTCGCCCTCGGTGACGGACAGCACCGCGACCTTCGCCGCCTCGCCCAGATCCCACATCGCCGGGCAGACCAGATTGCCGACGTTCTCGATGAACAGCAGCGCCTCGGCATGGCCGTGATCGCCGGCGTGCGCGTGGTCATGCCCATGACCGCCGGGGTGCCCATGCCCGTGCCCGTGGTGGTGGTCATGGCCGTGGGCATGCGCACCGTCGTGCAGCGGCAGGCGCCCGAAGGCGGCGGCCACCATCGGTGCGTCGAGGTGGCAGCCCTTGCCGGTGTTCACCTGGACTGCCGGCACGCCCGTCGCACGGATCCGCTCGGCGTCGAAGCTCGTCTGCTGGTCGCCCTCGATCACCGCCATCGGCAATCCGGGCATGCGTTGCCGCAGCGCCTGCAGGGTGGCGACCAGCAGGGTCGTCTTGCCGGAGCCGGGGCTCGAGACGAGGTTCAGCGCCGTCACCCCGTGGGCGACGAAATGCTCCCGGTTGAGCGTGGCGATGCGGTTGTTCTCGCCCAGCACGTCGGCCTCGAGCTTGATCGCACGCTGCTGGCTCATGCCAGGCACCGACACGCGGGCCGGGCCCGCACCGAAGTCCAGTTCGCCGGCCTGCTCGCCGCGGGCTTCGCCCGCGGCGGCCGCGAGCGACGAGGCCTCGGGCGCCGGCACTGCCGTCCGGGGGTTGCATCCGCACACCACGCACATCGTCGTCTCCTGTCGGGTTCTTTTGGGTTCGTGAACTCGATCGCCTGCTCGCGGCTCAGTCCTCGACCAGCATGTCGACCACCTTCAACTCGTCGCCGCCAGTGGCCTGCACCTGGTGGCTGCCGCAACGGGGGCACGGGGCGCCGCGTTCGTTGATCTCGACCGTGCAGCAGCAGCGCATGCACCAGCCCTGGCCCGGGGGCTCGTCGATCACCAGGGCCGCGCCCTCGAGGCAGGTGCCGGGGCTGACCGCCTCCAGCGCAAAGCGCAGGGCGGAAAGCTCGACACCGGCCAGCTTGCCGGCTGCCAGCCGCAACGTCGACACGCGGCCGAATCGCTCGCGCCTTGCTGTGTCCTCGACGATGCGCAGGATCCCGCCGGCCAGGCTCATCTCATGCATGGGGCGACCTCGCATGCGAAGCGGCGCCCGCATCGGCCCGTTCGACCTCGAGCGCAACGCAGGGGTCGAAGGCGGCGGCCAGCAAGTGCACGCGACACGGCCGCACGGTGGGGGGGAGCGTGGCCAGGACCTGGGCCACCGCGCCGTGCGGATGGAAGTTCCACTCGGTCGGGGCGATCACCTGGCAGGCCGCCACGCGGGGGTCCGACGCGGAGTCGTTCGCCTCGACCGAGTCGAGGCGAACCCAGTGGATCAGCAGGCCCCGGGCCATCTCGCTCCAGGCGATCGCCTCGCCGGGGGCCAGTGCGAGGGCGCCTTGCGCGAGCCACGGTTGCTCCTCCCCGGCAAGCACGCCGCGCACGAGGTCGGCCACGCGGGCGCCCAGGCGAAGCCAGGCGGTGCCCAGCCGTGCGGGCGTGCCGTCGAGCCGCGCCAGCGGGTCGCTCAGTCGGGTCCACGGGCCGGTCTCGGCACAGTGACCGCGCCACAGCGGCGCCATCGAGAAGCCCTCGTCGTCGCGCAGGTGACGCGCCAGGCGCGCCATCTCGCCGCCGTGGGCGTGGACGTGCAGCGGGACGGGCGAGACGGACAGGGTGCTGGCCTCGCGCCGGCAGGCCGCCAGCACCCGCGCGGTGCGTGTGGCCCCGCGCACCGACCATTCGGCCAGCCATGCGGCCGGGTCCGCGGTCCAGCGGTCGAGCCAGTCGCGGGGGGCGTGGTCGATCACGTGTTCGGCCACCCAGGCCGCGAGAGCCGGGCCCGGCGGGCCATCCGGCGCATCGACCCGCAGCACCGGGCAGGCGCGCAGCGCCGCGAGAGCGGCCTCGTCCAGGGCGGCCAGGCCTTCCGCCCCGGTGGACGACCAGGCGCGCGGCCAGTCGAGCCACAGTCGCCGCACGTGCTCGCGCAGCGTGTCGAGCCGCAGGTCGGCCTGGCGGCGCGCCAGCGCCCCGGCGTCGTCCTCGCGCCCGCGCGCGGCTGCGATCGCCGCCTCGGCGGTCACGCGGTGCGCGCCGCCGCACAGGGCATACAACGCCGCGAGGCGCCGAGGCAAGGCCGACGCCGGCTGGCCCACGGCCACGTGATGCGCCCAGGCACGCCGGCTCGAGCGCAGGTTCGGCCGCGGGCGGCCCGGTTGCGCGACGAGGCAGCCGCCGGCCGCGTCGGCGGCGCCCGACGTGGGGGCCATGTGACGAGGGGCCGGGTACAGCATGGGCTGGGGTCCTTCTCGATCAGCGTGCCGGCGACGCCTGGGGCGTGCGTGCCGCGCCGAAGAGCAATCGCCGCCGCGAGGGCGCGGCGACCGCCGCTGGGTCAGAGGTGGCAGGAGCCGTGCATGGCGGTGCACCCGTCGCCGCGAGGGCGCCTGCGCCCGGCGCGCCTGCGCGCAGGTGATCGAGCACCGCCCGGGCGGTCGCCAGCGCCGCCGCGTGGTCCTCGAACTCGAACATCGGCGAGAACAGGGAACACGCCTCGAACGGGCCGAAGGGCGCCTCGCCCGACCCGATGAAGGGGAACGTGGTGTGCCCGATCTGCCGTTCGCGCGTGCAGCCCAGGCCCAGCGGGGCGGGTGCCGCCACGGGCTGGCCCGACGCCGACACGGGCGCGTCTTCGTCGGGTGCGGTCAAGTCCGCACCGCGGGCAGCCTGTGGCGGCAGTGGCAGCCAGACGAGGTTCATGAACCAAGGGGTCACCAGCACGCCGCTGGCGCCACGGCCATCGGCATCCGCCTCGAAGCCCACCGCGGCCACCTCGAGGCGCGGGTGCAGGATCGGCACACCGTCCATGCGCGACGCTGCGATGAGGCGGTACAGCGCTTCGAGCGCCTGCGCGCGCTCGCGAACGAACCCCGCCAGGCGGGTACGGTCGGCGACGACCCGGCCGTCGACTGGCACCGACGGGAGCAGGACGGCGGCGGGCGTCACGCAGCGCCTCCGTCGAGCACCATGAACTGCTCGGCGCTCCCGTCGCACTGCGGGCAGCGCCAGTGCGATGGCAGGTCCGCGAACGGCACGCCGGCATCGACCTGCCACTGCGGATCGCCCTGCGCCGGGTCGTAGACCCACCAGCAGATCTTGCACTCGAGCCGGGCCCGCGGCGCGAGCCGGCTGCGGTCACCGAGATAGCTGCCTTCGAAGGTGCTCATGGCGGTGGTCGTCGCGGTGGGTGTGGCGGTGAGACTCGGCCTCGGGGCACGGGCGGCGGCGACGCCGGCTCAGGCGCCCTCGACCCAGTCGAGTACCTCGGCGATGCGCTCGGCGGAGTCCTCGAGGTCCTCGTGGGCGGCGCAGGCCACCTCGGGAACGCGCCCGATCTCGAGGGTGTCGAGGATCACCAGGTCCTGCGAATTGAAGTAGGTCACCCGCCAGGTGCGCGGCACCCGCGTGTTGGCGATCCGGCAGTTGCCGTAGCCGCGCGACAGGATCACGACGCGTCCCGCGCCGAGCTGCGTGTCGAGGTGCTGCGAGTCCGCCGGGGTGAGCGGCAGCAGCGTCAGGTTGACGACGTGCGGCGGCTGCGCGGCGTGCCAGCGCCGCTGCCGGTCCTCGATCTCGACGAGCAGCGACGGTGCGTTCATCGCTCCCTCGGGCGCCTCGCCGAACGGCTCGCGCGGGGCGAACGCGTCCGCGCGGGCTGCCTCGAGGACCGCGGCCGGGATGGAGCCGACCTCCATCGTGTCGCGCGCGACGTGGCCGTCCTGCAGGTGGATCACGCGCCAGAGCCCGGCGAAGACCGATTCCTGGATCTGCACGCGGGTCGTGCCGTCGCTGCCGAGGACCTGTGCGGCGACCTCGCCCTCGCCGAGCACCTGGTTGAGCAGGTCACGTTCGGCACCGCCGAGGCCGCCGAGGTCGATGACCTGCGACGCGTCCACGGCCCCCGGACGCCGCAGGGCGTCGAGTGCCTCCCGCAGCGCGGCGACCGCGCCCCGGTGCAGCGCAAATGACTCCCGCTCGGGCAGCGGTGGCGGGGCATAGGTGGACATGCCCTGCGGCATCGGCAGGTAGGCAAGCGCCTCGTCCTCCTCCTGACTGCCTGGGCCGAGGGCGGCCACGACTGGCACGGGAAAGGGCTTGAAGTCTTCGGGGGTCATGTCGATTTCCTCGAGGCGCGCGGGTGCAGGTGCAAGGGGGCTGGCAGACGGGGTCGGCTCGGCATTCGGGTCGGGGTGCGCCTCATGCGCATCCCGTCGCGGCTGTCGCCGCGACAACGGGAATGCCGACGGACGGCCGGCGGGTCGGCGGCGCGGCGAGGGCGGCACGCACCGCGTCGACGAACTCGCCCCAGTCCTTCATGCCCGCGACGGTGGCCAGGTAGTGGCCATCGCGCAGGAACACCAGCGAGGGCCAGCGCTGCGATCCGTAGCGACTCGCGAGCGCCTCCTCCTGCTCGCGCGGGGCGACCGCGATCGCGAACGGCTCGCCGACCGCGGCGCGCAACTCCGGCAGCACCACGGCGACGTCGAGGCCCTCGGGGAAGCGCACCGGGTCGCCGGCAAAGAACACGCAGGCGGGCCCCGGCGTGGCCTCGAAGGCGGCGATCGAATCGCGCTCGACGAGCCGGGCACCATGGTGCGTGACCAGTCGCTTCACGAGCGGGGACAAGGGGCTGGGGTCGCTCATGTCGGGTCTCCTGAGGGTTCGGTGGCGAGGGATCCGCCCGTCGCGGCCGATGTCTCGCCTGGCGTGGTGCCCGGGACCGCCGGGCTGCCGCCGGTCAACGCGGCCAGTTCGGCCGCGGTCATGGCCGAAGGCAGCGAGAACCCAGGGTCGGCCGGCGCTTCGTGGTCGTGGTGGCCGGCGAGCCCGGCCTCGAGCAGGTCCAGCGCGGCATCGATCTCGGCCGCCCGGTCGGGCGGGAGGTGCTCGCGCGCCGCGCCCTGGAACACCAGCAGCCAGTCGCCGGGCTGCACGTCGCCGACCAGCCGCGTGTCGATGGTCTCGGCGCGCCCGCGGCCGCCGACCAGCGCCTGGCCTGCCCAGGACTCGATCACGCGCATGGGCAGGCCGATGCACATGGGTCAGGCCCTCGGCGCGCCGGCGTGGGCGGCCTGTACCGTGGCGAGGAAGCGCTCGTCGCCGATGCGGCAGGCCGCCTGCTCGCTCGGGCGACCAGCCTCGTAGGCATGGAGGGACAACTCCCGTCCGGTGACCGCCTCGCGGTCGCCGGGCGGCTCGGCACGGCGCACCGGCTCGGCCCCCCACGCGACCAGCTGCTCCAGCGCCATGGGGATGGCCCGCTCGAGCGCTGCCTTGGTGCCGGGCCTCAGGCTGCCGCCGAAGTCCTCGAGCTCCTCGGGCTGGCAACCGATCAGCAGGACCGACTGCGGATACCGGCCCGTGAGCTGCGCGAGGGACAGCACCTCCTGGAACCCGGTCTGGTGCAGGCTCATCTTCTTGGCCCCCAGGAAGCGCGGCACGTCGTCGTCCTCGACGCGCTTGAGGGTGCCGGGGGCGAGGCCGTAGTCGACCGCGTCGAGGATCAGCAGCCGCCGGGCGCGGTTGACGTAGGGCACCAAGTACAGGCCCTGCGTGCCGCCGTCGACGAGGGTGACGTGCGGCGCGAACGTGTAGCGCTGCTGCAGCGCCTCGACGCAGCGCACGCCGAAGCCTTCGTCGGCCCAGAGCACGTTGCCGATGCCCAGCACCACGATCTCCTGGCGGTCGTCCGCGTCGCCACTCGGGGTTGCCGCACCGGTGTCCTGGACGAAACCGGTGGCAGCGTCACGGGTCGGGTGACAGGTGGATTCGGCTGAGGTGGGTCCCATGGGCGGATCTCTCGGGCAAGGGGGCCGGCGGCCTCAGCCGCGCGGCCGTTCGGCGGCAGCCGCCGCGGCAGGGCGCGGGGCACGCGCGGCCATGGCGCGGCGGCGCATCGACTTCCAGGTCTGGAAGCTGTCCCACTCGGCCTGCAGCGCGAGCCACTCGGTGGCGGGCAGGCCGAAGGCCATCGCGCAGCGGATGGCCGTGTCGGGTGTCATCATGCGTTCGCCGCTGACGAGCTCGTGCAGGCGACGGCGCGAGACGCCCAGGCGGCGCGCCGCCTCGCTCTGGCTCATCGCCAGCGGCGCGAGGTAGTGACGCTCGAGGAAGCGCCCCGGGTGCACGGGCGCGCGGCGCGGCACGCCCGCCGGGGTCGGCGGGGGCGGGGCGGCGGCAATCACCCGGGCCACCTCACTCCTTGAAGGTGCGGTAGCCCGAGATCATGGTGCTCACCATGCTCTGGCGGCCCATGATGTCCTCGCGGATCGCGGCGTAGATGTGCATGATCACGAAGCACACCATGGCCCACATGCCCAGGTGGTGCCAGGTGTGCACCGTCTGGCTGTTGCCGCCGAACAGCGGGATGACCCAGCTCGTGAACAGCGTGTGCGCCCAGCTGCCCTCCAGCGTGCCTTCGCCGTAGAGGGCGAAGCCGGTGGCGATCATGAAGAGCGTGAGCATCAGGTAGCCGACGAACATCGCGAGCCGCGACATCGGGTTGTGTCCGACGTACTGGCTCGGCCGCGGGCGCAGGAAGAGGTACCACGCGGCCATCGCGAAGACCTCCTTCCAGTAGGCAGCCCGCAGCACCGGCAGCGTGAACAGCTCGCGCGCATGGTGGTTGCCGACCAGACCCCAGTAGGCCCGACCCAGCAGCCCGATGGCCAGGACGTAGCCGGCCGCGAAGTGGGTGAACCGGATGTAGCCCATCAGGTAGTGGTCCGACGCCTCGCCGGGCATGCTCGGCAGCGGCGCGCCGATGAAGTAGCCGGTCACGCACAACACCGCGATGGCCATCGCGTTGACCCAGTGCCACAGGCGGACCGGAGCCTCGTAGACATAGACGGCATGGATGCGCGGTGAGGCAGCTACGGCGGCTTCGTCGATGCCGGTGATGTCGGCCAGGTCCGGCCCCGGACGGGGGCTGCTCGCGGTGGTCATGAACCTTCTCCTGCGGGGTACTGCCGGTGCACGGGGTTCCGAACTCGCGATGTCGCGATGCTCGGCGGCGGGGTCTCAGCGGACCTTGATGGATGTCAACTCCTGCCCATCCGGCGCCATGACGTGGGTCGAGCACGCCAGGCACGGGTCGAACGAATGCAGGGTGCGCAGGATCTCGAGCGGCTGGTCCGCCTTGGCCAGCGGCGTGTTCATCAGGCTCGCCTCGAAGGCGCCGATCTGGCCCTTGTGGTCACGCGGACTGCCGTTCCAGGTCGTCGGCACGACGCACTGGTAGTTGTCGATCTTGCCGTCGCGGATCCTGACCCAGTGGCCCAGCGCACCGCGCGGGGCTTCGGTGAAGCCGGCGCCCTTGCACTCCTTGGGCCAGGTCGAGGGCTCCCACTTCTCGACGTTGGCCGTCGCGGTGTTGCCCGCCTTGCAGTTGGCGAGCAGCTGGTTCAGGGCCTCGATCTGCAGGTTGGCGCAGTACGCGGCCTCGATGCCGCGTGCGGCGGTGCGGCCGAGCGTCGAGAACAAGGCGCCCACCGGCACGTCGAGCTGCCGCAGCGACGCGTCGATGGTCTCCTTGATCCACGGGTACTGCTTGGGCTGCAGGTAGGCCAGGACCATGCGCGACAGCGGGCCGACCTCCATCGCCTGGCCCTTCCAGCGTGGGGCCTTGATCCACGAGTACTTGGCCGACTCGTCGAGGTTCTCGATGTTGGTCCTGGTGCCCTTGGTGCCCTTGCCCAGCACGAAGTTGGGCTCGGTCACGCCGTCCCAGGGATGCAGGCCCTTGGTCTCGTCGGCGTACCGGTACCAGCTGTGGCTCACGAACTCCTGGACCTGCTCGGGATCCTTGATGTCGACTTCGTGGATCTTCGACAGGTCGCCGTCGATGATGGCGCCGCGCGGCAGCTGCAGGCTGGCCGCGGAGTAGTCGTTGGCGCGGCGGGGCAGGTCGCCGTAGCTCAGCATGCTCTTGCCCGACAGGCCGCCGCCGTGCAGCCAGTCCTTGTAGAAGGAGGCGATGGCCAGCAGGTCGGGCAGGTAGACCTGGTCGACGAACTCCTTGGTGCGCTCGGTGATGAAGCGCACCTGGTTCAGCCGCTCCATGTTGATCGCGCCGACGGCGCCGGTGCTGTCGAGGTTGATCGGGCAGGGCACGCCCCCGACCAGCCAGTTCGGGTGCGGATTCTTGCCGCCGAAGATGGTGTGGATCTTGACGATCTCCTTCTGGAAGTCGAGCGCCTCGAGGTAGTGCGTGACGGCCATCAGGTTGGCCTCGGGCGGCAGCTTGTAGGCCGGGTTGCCCCAGTACCCGTTCGCGAAGGGCCCGAGCTGTCCGCTCTCGACGAAGCGCTTGAGCCGGGTCTGGATGTCGCGGAAGTAGCCCGGGGACGAAAGCGGCCAGGCGCTGATGCTCTGCGCGAGCTCGCTGGTCCGCTTGGGATCGGCCTTCAGCGCGGAGACGATGTCGACCCAGTCCAGTGCATGCAGGTGGTAGAAGTGCACGAGGTGGTCGTGCACCTGCAGGTTCAGCTGCATGATGTTGCGGATCAGGTTCGCGTTGTCCGGGATCTGGATCCCGAGCGCGTCCTCGACCGCGCGCACCGAGGTCAGTGCGTGGGTGCCGGTGCACACGCCGCAGATCCGTTCGGTGAAGGCCCACGCGTCGCGCGGATCGCGTCCCTTGAGGATCACCTCGAGGCCTCGCCACATCGTGCCGGTGCTCACCGCGTTGCGGATGGTGTTGGTGGCGTCGAGGTTGACCTCGACGCGCAGGTGTCCTTCGATCCGGGTGACCGGGTCGACGACCACGCGCTTGCCCGAGTTGTCCAGCTTGAAGCCCTGGGTTTCGTAGACGGCCATGGTGGTTGCTCCTGGTGCGGTGGCGTTCAGGCCTCGGACTTGGCCTCGTCGGTCTTGCCGGCGGCGCGCTTGATCGCGCTGACGGCCGCGTGGCCGGCGACCGCGGCCCCGACGACGCCAGCGGTGTAGCCGCCGACCTGGTCCGCGTTGGCCTCGATGCCGAAGGCGTTGATGCCGGTGAGTCGCTCGTAGAACGACCCCTTGTCCCAGAACCCGTCTTCCGAGCAGCCGATGCAGCCGTGGCCGGAGCCGATCGGGAAGCTGACGCCGCCGTTCCAGCGCGTCGTGCTGCAGGCGTTGTAGGTCGTCGGACCCTTGCAACCGACCTTGTAGAGGCAGTAGCCGCGGCGCGCGGCCTCGTCGTCCCACTGCTCGACGAACTGGCCAGCGTCGAAGTGCGGACGCCGGTAGCACTTGTCGTGGATGCGCTGGCCGTAGAACATCTTCGGCCGTCCCATGCGGTCGAGCTCGGGAATCCGTTCGAAGGTCAGCATGTAGGTGATGACGCCCGTCATCACCTCGGCAATGGGTGGACAGCCGGGGATCTTGATGATCGGCTTGTCGGTGATGACCTTGTGGATCGGCACCGCCTGCGTCGGGTTGGGCTTGGCGGCCTGCACGCAGCCCCACGAGGCGCAGGCGCCCCAGGCGATGACCGCCTTGGCGTCGGCCGCGGCTTCCTTCAGCTTCTCGACGAAGGGCCGGCCGGCCTGGATGCAGTACATGCCGTCTTCGTTGAGCGGAGGGTTGCCCTCGACGGCCAGGATGTAGTTGCCCTTGTGCTTCTTCTTGGCCAGTTCCAGGGCTTCCATCGCCTGGTGCCCGCTCGCGGCCATCAGCACATGGCTGTAGTCGAGCGAGATCATCGACAGGACGACGTCCTTGGCCAGCGGGTGCGCCGAGCGGATGAAGCTCTCCGAGCAACAGGTGCACTCGAGGCCGTTGAGCCAGATCACCGGCGTGCGCGGCTTGGACTCCATGGCCTGCGCGATCTGGGGCACGAAGGCCGGGCCGAGGCCGAGCGAGGTCGCCGTCAGGGAGCAGTACTTCATGAAGCTGCGGCGCGAGATGCCCTGGCGGCGCATCACCTCGTAGAAGGTTTCGGTCATCGGTGGTCTCCTGCGGTGGTCCTGGACCCTCGGCCCGGGCATGCCGGGTATCCGGGGGCTCACCGTCACAAGACCTGTGCCGCCGCTCGGGAATTGCGGGCAAACCCTTGTCGACGGAGGCAAGTGACTGTCGGAGAACAGTTTTCTGGCGTCCCCGCGTGCGCGCCGATCGACGGGCCGCCGGCTGCCGGAAGCAGGTTATTCAGCCCTGAGCCCGAAACGGAAGGTGGATGTCCGTCTTGCCGTGG
>JALOSQ010000059.1 GCA_025458335.1 Ideonella sp. | reverse complement strand
AGCCCCCCGACGAGCGCCAGCACGGCCAGGCCACGGGCCAGGGCCGGCCGCTTGGACGGCAGGCCGCTCCACCACACCGCGAGGCCGAGCACGAGCAGGCCGAGCATCGCCTTGGCCGCACCGTCGATGCCGGCCTGCTGGCCGAGCACCCACAGCAGCCACACGACGGTGGCGAACATCGGGAAGGCCAGCGCCTGCTTGAAGGTGACCATCCACGGGCCCGGCCGCGGCAGGCGATCGCGCCAGCCCGGCACCCAGACCAGCAGCGCATACGGCAGCGCCATGCCGAGTCCCAGCGCGCCGAACACCGCCAGGGCCACCACGGCCGACTGGGTCACCGCGTAACCCAGCGCCGCACCCATGAAGGGCGCCGTGCACGGGCTCGCCGCCACCACCGCGAGCACGCCCGAGGCGAAGGCGTCGACCGCGGGCCGCTCGGCCCGCCAGCCGGCCAGGGCCTGCGGCACCACCTGGCGGACCTCGAAGGCACCCATCAGGTTCAGCCCGATCGCGAAGAACAGCAGGGCCAGCACGAACACCACGCCCGGCTGCTGCAGCTGGAACCCCCAGCCGATGCCGCTGCCCGCGGCGCGCAAGGCCAGCAGCACCGCCGCCAGCGCCAGGAAACTGCCGACCACGCCCACGGTGTAGGCCAGCGCATGCACGTGCAGTGCGCCGGGGCCCTGCTTGCTCAGGCTGAGCAGCTTGATCGACAGCACCGGGAACACGCAGGGCATGAGGTTGAGCAGCATGCCGCCCACGAAGGCCAGCGCGATCGCGCCCCACAGGCCGAAGTCACCCACCCCGCCGAGGGTCTGCGGCGCCGCCGCGGCCGCCGCCTTGGACGAGGTCGGCGACACCCAGGCCGCCAGCGGCTGCGCCCCCTCGGGCAGCGCGATCGCGGACACCGCGCGCACCGGCACCGCGATCTCCGCCGCGCTGCGGTCGTGGCCCCAGGGCCGCGGTGCCGCGGTGCCCGCGGCCGGCCGGGCCACCACGATGCCCTCGATCGAGGCTGGGGCTTCGCGCGCAAAGTCGTTGAGCGCGAGCTTCACCGCAAAGCCCTGCGGCGTGCGCCACACCTCGTGCGCGGCGGGCTGCAGCTGCTGCTCGACGAAGGGGTAGAACTCGATCGTGCCCGCCTCGGGGCCAGCGGCAGACGCTGGCCCCTCGCGGGTCAGCGTGAGCAGGAACTCACGGCCGGCGTGCTCCACCTGCGCCGTCCAGCCCTGGATCGGCTGGGGCAGGTCGGCGCGGGTGCGCTCGAACTGCGGCGCGTGCGCAGTGGGCGCTGGGGTGACGCCCTCGACCACCGGCACCGCCAGGTTCAGCGTGGCTTCCTCGGGGATGCACACGTCGTGACACACCAGCCAGTAGGCCTCGGCGGTCAGGCGCAGTGTCTCGCCGGGCCGCGCATCGGCCGGAACGGTGAGGGTCATCGGCAGCAGCAGGTCGCCCTCGTAGCCGAAGTTGACCAGCGGGCCGATCGGCAGCCGTTGCGGCGCAGGCCACTGGATGTCGCCCACCGTCACGCCGGGCGGCAGCGTCCAGGTCAGGCGAGTGGGCAGCCCCGAGTCGCCGGGATTGCGCCAGTAGGTGTGCCACTTCGGGATGTGCTGCAGCCGCAGGCCGATGGCGAGCGTGCCGCCAGGGGCCACGCCGGCGCGCTCGGTGACCAGCTCGGCGGTGACGTGGTCGGTCTTGACCGGCTGGGCCAAGGCCGCCTCCCCTGACCCCAGCGCCGCCACGAGGCAGGCGAGCGCCCCCAGTGCCGCCGACGCGAAGCGGCGAGGCATCGATCGACGGGCGTTTGCAGGGGTCTGTGCCGCGGCCATCGCCGGATTGTGACCATCCCCGGCGCCCGACGCAGGCGCAGGGGCGGGCCAAGTCCTCCGGGAGGCCGGTCGTTACATCCGTTGCACCCGCCGACCGGCCCGGCCTCAGGCGCCCAGGTGCACCGTCAGCCGGCCGAGCGGCCCCCAGTCGGCCTCCACGCGATCGCCCGGCCGCACCTCCAGCGGCACCATGCAGGTGCCCGTGGAGACGAACTGCCCCGGCTCCACCGCGATGCCCAGCGCGCTCAAGTCGTTGACCAGCCAGGCGAGCGCGGCACGCGGGTCCCCGAGGACGGCGGTGCCGTCGCCCTCGCGGGCCAGGTGGAGGCCGTCGGCGCCGAAGACTGCGGCGCGCACCCGGTGGGTGCGCAGGTCGAGGCCGCGCCAGGCCGCGGGCGCCGGCGCCCCCAGCACGAAGCGATGCGCGCAGGCGTCATCGGCGAGCAGCTGCGGCTCGCCGGCGCGCGCGAAGTCCGCGAATCGCGAGTTCGGCACCTCGAGCGACGGCAACAGCGCATCGACCGCGTCGAGCACCTCCTCCACGGCATAGGGCTGCGCGCGCGGGTTCAGGGCCCGGCCGAACCGAAACGCGAACTCGGGCTCGACCACGCACATCCGGTTGCCTGCCAGCGAGACAGCTGCGCCATCGGCGTCGACCAGGCCGGCGAGCACCCGCCCCGCCAGCGGCCCGCCGACGCCGATGTGCGCCTGCCCCGCGGCGCTCGTGGCCGCGATCTTCCAGCCGACGACCGTCCGGCCGGTGACCTGCGGCAAGCAGGCCTGGATCGCGTGGCCCGCGGCGCGGTCCAGGGGCCGCAGGCCGGGCGGCAAGGCGTCGAGCGCGGTGCCGGCCAGGCGGTGCGCCCACAACAGGGCGGCAGCGGCGGCCAGGGGGTCGGCCGCGGTGGGGGCAAGGGTCATCGGGACGGTCCGCAAGGCGCCCGGAGCGGGCGGCGCGGATGCTAGCGCCGCCCGCCGGGCACCAGAGGGACGCGGGCCGAGGGATCCCGCGCACCGCCGCGTCGGCGCCCATTGCGACCCGACGCCGCGCCGGCGGCCTACGATCGCCGGTCGCCCGACCCTGCAGGAGACGACATGCTCAAGAAGGAGGCGGCCCGCGGCCCCGGCGGCGCGGTGCTGCTGATCGACTCAATCACCCAGGTGGCGCCGTCCGATGCCGGCTCGATCGTCGTCTCGGCGTCACATGGCGGCACCAGCTCCGGCGCCTTCGCGCTCGAGGTGCCGCTGAAGGGGGTGTTCTTCAACGACGCCGGCGTCGGCAAGGACGGCGCCGGCATCGCCGCACTGGCGATGCTGCAGGAACGCGGCGTCGCTGGCGGCACGGTGGCCCACACGAGCGCCCGCATCGGCGACGCACAGGACATGTGGGACGCGGGCGTGATCTCGCACTTGAACGACGCGGCCGTCCGACTGGGACTCGTCGTCGGGCAACCGTTGCGGGAGGCGCTGCTGGCGCTCGTCGAGGCATGAGGTCGCGACGCACGAGGTCGACCCCGACCTGCCGGGGTGGCTGGGCGCCGGCCTCGGTGAGGGGAGGCGGGGCGCGGGCAGAGCGGGATGATCAGGCTGCAGCCCGGACCCTGGCGCGCCGCGGCACGCCCGCGCCGGGGACGGGTCACGCCGGGCGAAGGGCCGGACGCGCACCGGCTGCGCCCACGCGGCGCACGCGCCCGGACAGCACGAGGCTCGCAACGCCAATGAGAACACCCACCGTGGCGACCCACGCCCAATCCGCGGCGTGCAGCGGCTGCAGGTGCAGGACAGTGCCGAGCCCGGGTACCTGGATCATCACCACGAGTGTCGCGAGCTGCGCCGCCACGACGACGCGCGCCGCCGTGGTGCCCAGGCGCGTGAGGCCGGCGGCGATCGCGGCGCTGCTGACCACGAGCAAGGCCATGGCCATTGCCCGCGCATGCCCGACATCACCGCCGTCGTTCGCATCCGCCCCGGGGGCGAGGTGGTAGCCCCCGACCACCAGCGCCGTCAACGCACCGCCGCCCAGGGCCAACACCCACCAGGCCAGCGGGGAGAAGAAGCGAGCCTGGACACCGCGCCGCACCGGCCCGAGCGGACCTCGGGCGGGGAGGTCCTGGAACGCGAGCATGGCGGTCGGGTGGATCACCAGCTCCAACCACACGATGTGGATGGGCAGGTACAGCAGTGGCCAGCCCATCAGCGGGATGAGCGCCGCGCTGAACACCAGCGGAAAGTGGACCAGCAGCAGGTACGCGAAGCTCAGCCGCAGGTTGTCGAACAGCTGCCGGCCCTCGCCGACCGCCTGGACGATGGTCCGGAAGTTGTCGTCCAGCAGCACCACGGGCGCGACCTCGCGCGCGCTGCGCGTGCCTCGCTCGCCCATCGCGATGCCGATGTCCGCGCGCTGCAGCGCGGGCACGTCGTTGACGCCATCGCCGGTCACGGCCACCGTCTCGCCCTGTGCCTGCAGGGCCTGCACCAGGGCCAGCTTCTGAGACGGCGTGGCACGCGCCACGACGTCCAGGCGGGGTGCGGCGGCCAGCGCCGCCGCCGCATCGTCGTCGGGCTGCAGCACGACGACCGCGGGATCACCGCCGCCGAGCCCGACCTCGCGGGCAATCGCCGCCGCCGTCGCGGGGTGATCACCCGTGACCATGATGACGCGCATGCCGGCGCCCAGGCACTCCGCCACGGCTTCACGCACCCCCGCGCGCACCGGATCCTCGAAGGCGAGCAGCCCGGCCAGCCGGAAGCCCTCGATCGGCTCGTCGGCCGTCGAGGCCGCGTCGGGCCATTCGCGCGCCGCACAGGCGATGACCTTGTGCCCGCCAGCCGCGAAGTCCTCGACCGCGCGCCTCCAGCGCGCGGCCTCGTCGGCGGCCAGTTCGCACGATGCGAACACGGTCTCCGGAGCCCCCTTGGTGACGGCGATCAGGGGGCCGCCCGCCTCGCGCCAGAGGGCCGTCTCGCGCCGGCGCTGTTCGGTGAACGGGAACACGGTCAGCCGTTCGCCGGGCGGCCCTCCGGCGCCGGCGGCCTGCGTCGCCACGGCGATCGCGTGATCGACCGGATCGCCGCTGTCCGGTCGCGAGGCTCGCGCCGCCACGCCCAGCAACTCGCCGTCGTCGTGGCCCTTCGCCGCCAGCCGGTGCGCCAGCACAAGGTCGCCCGCGGTGATCGTGCCGGTCTTGTCGGAGGCGATGCACGTCACGCGGCCGATGTTCTCCACCGCCACTGCACGCCGCACGAGCGCCTTGCGCCGGGCCAGGCGGTACACGCCGAGGCCCAGGAAGAACGTGTAGACGACCGGAAACTCCTCCGGCAAGGCCGCGACGGCCAGCGTGAGGGCGCTGAGCAGCGCGTCCACCAGGCCATGGCCCTGGGCGAGGCGGGTGGCCGCCAGCACCACGCACAGCAGCAGCGCCGCCACGAGGAGCCCTCGCACCAGCTGTCCGATCGCCGCCTGAAGCGGCGTGCGGCCGTGGCTGCCTTCCGACACCGAGCGCACGATCTCGCCATAGCGCGTCTCGACCCCGATGTACACGACGCGCACCCGCGCCGTGCCGGTCAGCAGCCTCGTGCCGGCCACGGCCCAGTGATCGTCGTGCGCTGCCTCGCGCAGCGCGGCCCCTGAGGGCCAGGCACGCTTGGTCACCGCCATCGATTCACCGGTCAGCGTCGATTCGTCCACTTGCAGCCCGCTGCCCCCGACGACCAGGCCGTCCGCCGGCACGTACTCGCCCGGCTCGACCTGGACCAGGTCGCCCGGCACGAGCTCGCGCGACGGCCGGTCCACCCAGACGCCGTCGCGCAGCACCCGCGCCGTCGCCGCCAGCCGGCTCGCCAGGCCGGCGGTCGACGCGCGCGTGCGCTGGTGCAGGAATGCATCCATGCCCACCAAGGGCACCAGCGCGGCCAGCAGGGTCAACGCCTCCGCGGTGTCGCCCACCACGGCGAACAGCGCAGCCGTGCCGACGAGGAACCACAGCATCGGATCCCGCGCCGTGTCGCGCGCCAGCTCCCGCCAGCCCGCACCCGCGTCGACCACGATGTCATTGAAGCCGTGCACGCGCTGGGCGGCGACCTGAGCCGAATCCAGGCCCTGGTCCGCCGCCAGGGCCTCGGGCATGCGGCCAGGCGGTATCGGGCGCGTGTTCACGACGTCCTCGGTTGACCGGCGCTAGAGGCGGCGGGGCGCTCGACGGGCGTCGGGCAACCCATGCGGCCGGTCACCTCATTGTGGCTCCCGCGGGCGGTGCCCCCGGCGCCGGGAGCCGGGCGAGTCGTCGCGCGGACCGTGCCCAGCCAGCCTCGGCAATGACCGCGAGGGCCGCACAGAGCCAGGCCGACCACAGCACGTGGCTCAGGTAGTGCGCACCGCGCAGCACCTGCACGCCGCCGAACAGCGCTCCCGCCAGCAGGAGCGCGGCGAGCAGCCCCCGCGCCACGCGTGGGTCGTGCCGGCGCCAGGCAAGCACGGGCACGAGGAAGACGAAGGCCGCCACCGCGTGCCCCGACGGAAAGCAGTGGCCCGGACCGCCGTCGACCCCCCACCAGGCCCAATGCGGCACGTAGGGCACGCTGCCGCCGAACATGGCCACGTCCCACGGGCAGCTGGTGGCGCTGGCCCGCTTGAGCGCCGGCACCGCGGCGAGGGTGAGCAGCGTCGCCAGGGCCACGAGGCGCCGTTCGGCGACGTCGGGCCCGGGCCGCGCGCGGTGGCGGCGCCACGGCGGGTCGCGCCAGACGGCATCCACGATCAACGCGGCCAGCAGCGCTCCGCTCAGCCAGCGCCCGGCGGCGTGCAGCCACGTCGCCCACGTGCCGTCGTGGCGCAGCGGAAAGCCCGCGCTGCCGCCAGCCCAGGCGCTGAGCACGACATCGCCGCCCGACAGGTCCCAGGCCAGCACCGCCAGCAGCGCCAGACCCAGCAGCGCGGCATCGCGCGCCGCGCCTCGCGCCGGCATCCTCACCGCGCCGCCACGAGGTCGCCCCGGCAGGGCGCCACGAGATCCAGGACCGGCTCGTGCAGGACCGTGCGAACGTCCAGCAGGCCCAGCACGGTGTGGAACACGTGATCGTGCGCGACCCCTCCGGCCCGCGCCCGCTCGCGCAGCGGCCCGTTCAGGCACCCGGCCGGCAGCCCGGCGCCGCGCTCGAAGCCGGAAGATGCCCAGAAGACCATCGGCACCTGCTTCTGGACGTCGGGCGCCACGCTCCAGGGCAGTCCGTGCAGGAACAGGCCGTGTTCGCCCAGCGACTCGCCGTGGTCGGAGACATACAGCAGCGCCGAATCCACCGAGGCAGCGTGCGCCGCCAGCCGATCGATGGCGCGCGCCAGCACCTCGTCGGTGTAGCGCAGCGCGTCGTCGTAGGCGTTGGTGATCGACTCGGGCGTGCACCGCCCGAGGTCGTCGTCGCGACACTCGGGTGTGAAGGCGGCAAACGTCGCCGGGTGGCGACGAAAGTACGCAGGCCCGTGGTTGCCCAGCATGTGCAGCACCCACAGCTGCGTGCCCGGGGTGCCGGCCACGCGCTCCAGCCGCGCATCGAGGTCGACGATCAGGGCCTCGTCCAGGCACCGGTCCCCTTCGCACAGGCCTGGGGCGCTCGCGGGGGTCGGGCGATCGCCGGGCAGCCCGTCGCACACCCCCTTGCAGCCGCTCTGGTTGTCACGCCAGTGCACCGCCACCCCGGCCCGGGCGAGCACGTGCAGCAGGGATTCCTGGCCGCGGATGCGGGCCTCGTCGTGGTCGCGCCGACCCACGGGCGCGAACAGGCAGGGCACGCTGACCTCGGTGTTGGTGCCGCAGGCCTGCACCGCTCCGAAGTCCAGCACCGGCTGCGCGCGCAGGCGCGGCGTGGTGTCGCGCGCGTAGCCCGCCAGACCCCAGTTCGCGGCGCGTGCCGTCTCGCCCACCACCAGCACCAGGACCAGCGGCCGCTCGCGAGCCGCCATGCGCGGGCCGGGCCGGGCATCCAGTCCGATGGGTTCGCGCGGCCGTGCCGCGCCGCGCAGGTCGCCGGCCACCGCCGAGCCCAGCGACCACAGCACGTTGGCCGGCGTGATGCGGTAGCGCAACTCCTTGTTCAGCCGCATCGACGAGGACAGCGGCTGGAAGCTCAGCAGCACCGCGGCCACCAGCACCACGGACGCCCCGCCCAGCAGCGCCAGCCGCGCCGTGATCGCCGCCCGCCAACGCGGCCGCTCGAGCACCTGCACCCAGCCCAGCAGCGCGATCGGCGCGACGGCGAACAGCAGCAGGTGCAGCGCCAGCGGCCAGCCGATCAGCTCCGAGGCCTCGGCCACGTCGGTACGCAGGACGTTGCGCAGCATCGACGGGTCCAGCACGGTGCCGTAGCGGCTCGTGAACCATGTGGCCAGTGCCGTCACCAGCGTCAGCAGCGCCACCAGCGGCTTGACGGTGTGGCGGTTGGCCACCAGGCCCAGCAGCAGCACGTGCAGCGACACCAACGCGAGCACGAGGGCCAGCGCGAAGCCGGCGCCGGCCGGGTCCGCCAGGCTGCGGCCGTGCAGTGCGGTCGTGAGGAAGGGCAGGTTGCCGGCCAGCAGCCAGAAGACGGCCGCCACGAGCACGAGTTGCTCGACGCTGGCGCGGATGCGAAAGGGTCGTTCACGAGCGAGGGTCATCCCCTCGATTGGCCCGTGGCCGCATGAAGCGAACCTGAATGGCAGCCCGCCGCGCGCCGGAGCGTGCAACCCCTTCAGCCCTCTTTCAGGCGGGCTTCAGCCTCGGCCCGCAGATTTTCTGCCAGAGCACCCGGTGGTAGCGTCGGGCTGCCCGACACCCGCCTCACGATGCGACTGCTGCTTCTCGAAGACGACGCCCTGCTCGGCGAAGGCCTGCGCGACTGGCTCGTGGCCGAGGGGCACGTGGTGGACTGGTGCCGGTCCCTGTCCGAGACCTTGGCGATGTCGGGCGAACCCTTCGACGCGCTGCTGGTGGACTGGCAGCTGCCCGACGGCTCCGGCCTGGACTGGCTGCGCGGCCGACGCAGCCGAGGCGACCGCACGCCCGCCCTGATGCTCACCGCGCGCGACCGCCTCGCCCACCGCATCGAAGGTCTGGACGCCGGCGCCGACGACTACCTCGTCAAGCCCTTCGCCCCCGAGGAACTCGGCGCCCGGCTGCGCGCCGTGGCCCGCCGCAGCGGCGGAGTGGCCGACACGCAGTGGCGCTGGCAAGACGTCACGCTGGACCTGCAGGCCCATGCCGCCACGCTCGGCGGCGTCCGTGTGGACCTGACCGCTCGCGAGTGGGCCGTGATCGAGGCGCTGGTGCTGCGCGCCGGCCGCGTCGTGCCGAAGCCCGAGCTCGAGAAGCTCGTGCTCGGCTTCGAAGCCGAACTGGCCAGCAACGCGCTGGAGGTGCACGTGTCGGCGCTGCGCCGCAAGCTCGGCCGTGACCTGATCGAGACGGTGCGCGGCCTGGGCTATCGCGTCGCCAGGCCCTGAGCGCCGATGCCCGGCCCGGCCTCGCCCCCTTCGATCGCCAGCAGGCTGGCACGTGCGCTGCTGGGCTGGGCGCTGGTCTGGGGCGCGGCCGTCGGACTCGCCGTGTGGCTGGCGGCCACGCGCGAGGTCGATGAGCTGCTCGACGAGGCGCTACTGTCCGCAGGCGAGCTCCTCGCGGTCCTGGTGGCCGACCAGGCGGAGGCGGCGGGAGCGGGCTCGGTGGGCAGGCTCGATGCCGCGGCCGCGGAGCACTTCGCCTGGCAGCTGGTCTCGGTCGATGGCCGCGTCCTGCAACGCTCGGCACCTGCGCCCGAGGCCGCGTGGCATCCGTCGCCAAGGCCCGGCTTCACCGACCTGCCGGCATGGCGGCTCTACGGCCTGCCGGTTGGCCGGGACGGGCGGATCCTGTACGCAGCGCAGACACGCGACGAGCGCGAGGAAGCCCGCGGCGAGGTCGCCCTCGGCGCCGTGCTGGCGGCGCTGGCGGTCGGCCTCCTCGGCCAACTCTGGCTGCGTGCGCGCGTCCGCCACGAGCTCGAGCCGCTGCAGCGCCTGTCGCAGCAGCTGGCCCGGTGGCACCTCGAGGACGGGCCGCCCTCGGGCTCGCTCGGGCCGCCGCGCCGCGCCGAGCTTGCCCCGGTGCACGAGGCCATCGAGGCCCTGGCCACGCGGCTGTCGAGCCGGGTCGCGAACGAGCAGGCGTTCTCGGCGCATGCGGCGCATGCGTTGCGCACACCGTTGGCTGGCATCGACGCGCAGCTGGCGGTGGCGGCGCGCGGCGCGCCGCCCGACCTTGCGGAGCGCCTGGTGAGAGTGCGTCAGGCCGCGGCACGCCTGCAGCACGTGGTGGCGGCCCTGCTCGGCCTGTTCCGCAGCGCCGACGGCACCGCCGCGCTGCAGCGCGGGACGGTGCACCTGGAGGATCTCATCAGCCGGCTGCCGCCCTTCTCGCTGGCGCTGGACATCGCGCCGGGGCCCGACCTCGACGCCGACGCGGACCTGCTGTCGGCCGCGCTTCTCAATCTGCTGGACAACGCGCAGCGCCACGGCGCGAACCGCGTGCACCTCGCCGTGACCGACGACGGGCGCGTGCTGCAGCTGCGCGACGACGGCCGCGGCCTGGACGCCCCGCGCCGCGAGGCCCTGGCCCAGGCGCTGGCCGAGGAACGCTACGCCGACACCGGCCTCGGCCTGATGCTGGCCGACCGCGTGGCGCGGGCACATGGCGGACGGGTGACGCTGCCAGCCGTGAAGAGCGGGTTCGGCGTCGACCTCGAGCTCGGGCCACGATGAACGACGACACCAGCCCGTTCAAGAGCCGCAGCGGCCTCGTGCGCATCCTGCGGGCCACAGGCTACTCGTGGCGCGGGCTGAAGGCAGCCGTGCGACACGAGGCCGCGTTCCGCCAGGAGCTGCTGCTGGGCCTGCCTCTGCTGCTGGCGGCGCCCTGGGTGGGGCGCAGCCTCGCGGAAGTGCTGCTGCTGGCCGGCAGCGTGGTGCTGGTGTGGGTGGTCGAGCTGCTGAACTCGGCGCTGGAGGCGCTGGCCGACGAGATCGCCCTCGAGCGCCGCGAGCGCCTGGGCCGCGCCAAGGACCTGGGCAGCGCCGCGGTGATGCTGGCGCTGCTGCTGGCCGCGGCGACCTGG
>JALOSQ010000350.1 GCA_025458335.1 Ideonella sp. | reverse complement strand
CGATTGGGTCACCATGAGCATCAGCCGCGCGATCGACCGCGTGCAAAGCCGCATGCAGGACGGCCTGGCCTTTCTCGCGTCGGTGGGCTCCACCGCACCGTTCATCGGCCTGTTCGGGACCGTCTGGGGCATCTACCACGCGCTGGTGCGCATCGGTGTGAGCGGCCAGGCCTCCATCGACAAGGTCGCCGGTCCGGTGGGCGAGGCGCTCATCATGACCGCCATCGGCTTGGCCGTCGCCGTGCCTGCGGTGCTCGCCTACAACTGGCTGGGCCGCCGCAACAAGAACGTCATGGACGAGGTGCGCGCCTTCGGCGCCGACCTGCACAGCGTCCTGCTCGCCTCGTCCGCCAAGGCGCGCGCCTGAGGGGGTCGCGCCCCCGGCCTGAATCCACAGCCCAGGAGCTGCGCCATGGCCATGAGCGTCGGGTCACCAGACGGCGACGACGACAGCCCGATCGCCGCCATCAACACCACGCCGCTGGTCGACGTGATGCTGGTGCTGCTGATCATCTTCCTGATCACCATCCCGGTGGTCAACACCGCCATCCCCGTCACCCTGCCCAAGGAGCGCGTCGAGCTGCGCGAGCCCAAGCCCGACAACGTCATCATCTCGGTGGACGCGGCCGGCAACCTGTACTGGTACGAACAGCGCATGCCCAACGTGCAGGCCCTGGTCGAGCGGCTCAAGACCGTGGCCACCCAGAACCCCCAGCCCGAGGTGCACATCCGCGGCGACATGGCCGCCAAGTACGACGGCGTCGGCCGTGCGCTGCTGGCCGCGCAGCGCGCCGGCATCACCAAGGTCTCCTTCATCACCGAGCCGCCGCCGCGCGACTGAAAGATCCGGTTCTCACATGGGCATGAACGTCGGTTCCCCCTTGGGCGGCAGCGGTGATCCCGAGCCGATGGTCGAGATCAACACCACGCCGCTGATCGACGTGATGCTGGTGCTCTTGATCATGCTGATCATCACCATCCCCATCCAGCTGCACGCGGTCAACCTGAACATGCCGGTGGGCACGCCGCCGCCGCAGGACGTGCCCCCGCAGATCGTCAAGATCGACATCGACGAGAACAGCGTGGTGTTCTGGCAGGGCGTGGCGGTGGCCGACGCGGCCGAGCTCGACGCCAAGATGCGCGAGGTTGCAGCGCTGCCCAGCCAGCCCGAGATCCACCTGCGGCCCAACAAGGACGCACAGTACGCGGTGGTGGCCAACGTGCTGGCCGCGACCAAGCGGGTCGGGCTCAACAAGATCGGCGTCGTCGGCGCCGAGCAGTTCCTCGACCGGTGACGCGATGAGCGCTGACTCACCGTCCTCGCCGTCCCCCTCCCTGCCGATGCCCCCCATGGCGGCGGTCGGCTCGGCGAACTTCCGCTTCCAGCAGAAGAACCCCACCAGCCGTTACGTGGGCATCGGCTTCGTGGTGGCGCTGCACCTGCTGCTGCTGTGGGCAATGGTCTCGGGGCTGGGCAAGCAGGCCATCGAGGTCATCAAGAAGCCGCTGGAGGCCATCGTCATCCAGGAGGTCAAGCTGCCGCCTCCGCCGCCTCCACCGCCGCCGCCCAAGGTCATCGAGCCGCCCAAGCCGCAGGCGCCCAAGGTCGAGGCGCCACCGCCGCCGCCGTTCGTGCCACCGCCCGAGGTCACGCCGCCAGCCGTGGAGGCGCCGCCGGCCATCACCTCGGTGCCCGAGCCGCCGCCCGCGCCGCCCGTCATTGCGCCGCCACCGCCGCCCCCGCCGCCCGAGCCGGCACCGGCGCCTGCGGCGCCTGCGCGGCTCGACATCGGCGTGGCCTGCCCCACCCAGGTCCGCCCCGAGATGCCGCGGCGCGCGCTGCAAGAGGGCATCTCCGGCGTGGTGCGCGCGCAGATCACCGTGGTCGGCGGCGCGGTCAAGGAGGTGCAGATCCTCAGCGGCCCGCGCGTGTTCCATCAGGCCGTGCGCAACGCGATGCTGCAGTACAAGTGCACCGCGGCCGACGGCACGACGGCCGTGCAGGAGTTCGAGTTCAAGCTGGACTAGCCCTCACGGCATGCGCCGCGGGTGGCCCGGGCGCCGTGGCGGGCGCCCCGCCTCAGCCCTTGATCTCGTCGTCGAAGAACTCGCGCTCGCCGGGCGTGGCCGGCATCGGCCGTGCGGCCTCTCGCTGGCGCAGTTCGACCCGACGGATCTTGCCGCTGATGGTCTTGGGCAGGTCCGCGAACTCCAGGCGCCGGATGCGCTTGTAGGCGGCGAGCTTCTCGCGACAGAAGCGCAGGATGTCGAGCGCCGTGGCGTGGTCCGCGGCATGCCCGGCCGCCACGGCCACGAAGGCCTTGGGCACCGCGAGCTTCAGCGGGTCGGGGGAGGGCACCACCGCCGCCTCTGCCACGGCGGGATGCTCGATCAGCAGGCTTTCCAGCTCGAACGGGCTGATCCGGTAGTCGCTCGCCTTGAACACGTCGTCGGCGCGGCCGACATAGGTGATGTAGCCCTCGGCGTCGCGCTGCGCGACGTCGCCCGTGTGGTAGTGGCCGTCGCGCATCACGTCGGCGGTCTTCTCGGCGTCGCCGGCATAGCCGAGCATCAGGCCCGTCGGGCGTTCGGTCAGGTCCAGGCTGATCTCGCCCTCGTCGGCGCTGTGCCCGTCGACGTCGAGCAGGCGAACCTGGAATCCGGGCAATGGCCGGCCCATCGAGCCGAACTTGAGCTTCTGGCCCGGCGGATTGCCCACCAGGGCCGTGCTCTCGGTCTGCCCGAAGCCATCGCGGATCGTCACGCCCCAGGCCGCACGCACCTGCTCGATCACCTCGGGGTTGAGCGGCTCGCCGGCCGA
>JALOSQ010000349.1 GCA_025458335.1 Ideonella sp. | reverse complement strand
AGGCGGCGGCCCACCGCCCAGGTCCCGCCCTCGAGGATCGCGGCCAGCGGCAGGTCGGTGGCCGCAGCGCCGAGCCGTTCACGCACCAGCGGCGCGAGCTCGTCGAGCAGGACCACGGTCGACGCCCGCCACTCGACGATCGGCTCGTCACCCGGCTTCCACAGGCCGGCCAGCACGCGTGGGTCGCGCGGCACGACCACGCCGGTGTCGAGCAGGAGCCCGCCGTTGCGGTACTCGGGAAGGCCCGTGAGCTGGTCGAGGTCGGTCACCTGAAGCCCCGCGGCGGCGAGCGGCTCCACGAGCGAGTAGCACAGCCACTGGGCGAGCTTGTGGAAGGGCACCACCCCGGGCGTCTGGCGATCGCGCGAGCGTTCGCCCGCCGGCTCGCCGGTGGCGGCGCCGGCGAACCGGTGCGGCCACACGTCGCCGGCCGGCAGGCCGAGCACCGTGCTGCCGGTGCGCCAGATCGGCGCGAGCAGCCGCAGCACGGCCACGAGCAGGTCGCCCGCGGCCAGGCGGGTGACGCGGCCGCCGGCCGACAGCCGATCCAGCAGCAGGCTCGGGCGCGGCGTGCCGCCGCCATGAGCCACCTCGTCCTGCAGGGCCACCCCCAGCCGCGCCAGCAGGCCGGCACGGCCCTCCAGGCCGACCAGCGGGTTGGTCGGCCCGACCTGGAACATGGCGCGCAGGCCGGCCGCGTCGACCTGGCGCAGCGCCTGCGCGTCGACGCGCATCGGATCCTCGGGCGAGGCCGAGAACACGCCGGCCATGAAGCCGCGCAGCGTGGCCACCGCGAGACCTTCCGAGCGTGTGTACACCGACGCGCCGCGCGCTCCGGGCGACGACGTGCCTGCGGCCGGGGCGGGCGCCGGCATCGCGGCGGCGGCTGCATCGTCCACAGGCGGCGTCGACGGCGTCACGCGGTCGAGCAGGGCGAACAGGTCGGCGCTCGAGTGGCGCTCCGCCGGCAGCGCCAGCGCATCGACGGCGCCGGGGCGCTCGGTGTAGCGCCAGGCCGGGCCGGCGCCGGCGTCGAGCAGCACGCTGACCACGGTCAGGTCGATCATCGCCTCGGCGCGCGCACGATCGCTGCGCCCGGCCATCGCCGCGTCGAGTTCGGCGCGCCGGTCGACCCCGCCGACCTCGAAATGGCGCCAGCGGCTGTGCAGCGGCACCCGCAGGTCGGGGAAGCGCTCGCGGGTCAAGGCGGCCACGAGGTCGGCCACCTCGGGCAGACGGCTGCGATCTACCGTCCAGTGCGCGGACAGGTCCTGCTCGATGGCGCGCACGATCGCGGCGCATCGTGCGCGGATCACCGACGGGCGGCGCAACCCGTCGAGCGGATCGCCGGCACGGCGCCACGCCGGCGTGATGGCCTCGGTCACGGTTTCAGACAAGGCCACGCCCCTTGACGGCCGCCAGGCGCTCGGCGTCGGGCACCGCGCCGTCGGTGAAGTAGCCCGCGGCGATCTTGGCCTCGATCTCGACCTTCGCGTCGGCCGGCACCAGCGCATCGGGGATCTTGACGCGCTCGCCGACCTCGATGCCGCTCGCGGTGATCGCGTCGTACTTGTCGTTGCTCATGCTGACCAGTGCAGCACGTCGGGCATCAGCTCCTGGAAGCGCATGTCCTGCACGCCGGCCACGCACTCGGTGCGCAGGAAGTACTTGTCGGCGCGGTCGCCGCCTTCCTGCCGCTTGCGGGCGTTGTAGACGAGGAACTTGGTGACCTCGCCGAGCGCACGGCCTTCCTTGCGGCTGTAGACGATCAGGCCCACGCCGCCGCGGCCGCCCACCTCGGCGCCTTGCGCGCCCTGGATGCATTCCTCGATCGCGTGGGTGAGGTAGGGCCGGCAGGTGCAGATGTCGGAGCCGAACACGTCGGAGCCGTTGCACTCGTCGTGCACGCGCGCGGTGAGGGTGACCTCGGGATTCGCCAGGTCGCGCACGTCGCCGAAGACATACAGCGTCTGCCCCCCGATCGGCGGCAGGAAGACCTCGAGGTCGCTGCGCGTGACGAGCTCCGGGTACATCCCGCCGGTCTCCTCGAACAGCGCGCGCCGCAGGTCGGCCTCGCTCACGCCGAAGCGCCGCGCCACGCCGGGCAGCCACCACACCGGCTCGATCGCGATCTTGGTCACCGCGGCCGAGGCGTCGTCGAGCAGGATGCGGCCGTCGACCTGCAGGCGCTGGAAGGCGAGCGCCTGCTTGATTTCGGGCAGGTGGACGCGCGCCTTGGTCACGGCGATCGTCGGGCGGATGTCGACGCCGCCCGCGATCGCCTCGGCGAACACCGTCTGCACGCTGGCGCCCCAGGGGTCGAGCGAGACGATCTTCTCCGGGTCGCCCCAGGCCGGGTAGGGTCCGATGGGGTCGGTGGGGGCGGTGTCGGTCAGGTCGGCGCGATGGCCTCGCGCGAGGTGGCCCGCAGCCACGGCGAGTGCGCGGTACACGCCGTAGCTGCCGCTGTGCGTGCCGACCACGTTGCGGTGCGCGCGATTCGTGGTGGTGCCCACCAGCGGGCCGCGAGCCGCCGGGTCGGCGGCGCCCCAAGCGACCGGCGCAGCGCTGCCCGCGCCCGGTGGCGGGTGCGAGGTCAGCCGGATGTGACGCGCAGGGATCTCGGTGGCCATGTCGGGGCTCCAGTTGGGGGCGGATCGTTCCACCCGGCGCCGGCCCCGTCAACGCGCACGCCGGACGACCGCATGCCCCGCGGTGGTCATCCCGTGCGCGACGGGCAGAAGACAGGCAGAAAAAAGGCCGGCGCGAGGCCGGCCATTCCGCTCGATCCGGCGCGCGCGGCGCCGGCGGCGAGTCTCACTTGAGGTGGCCGTTGATCAGCTTGGTCATCTCGAACATCGAGACCTGCGCCTTCTTGAAGATCTCCTTGAGCTTCGCGTCGGCGTTGATCATGGTCTTCTTGGCCGTGTCCTGCAGCTTGTTGGCCTTGATGTAGTCCCAGACCTTCTTGGTGACCTCGGTGCGCGGGTACGGCCCCTTGCCGATGATGGCGGCGAGCGCTTCGCTCGGCGTCATCGCCTTCATGAAGGCGGCATTGGGGGTGCGCTTCTTGGCCGGGGCCTTCTTCGCAGCCGCCTTCTTCGCCGGGGCCGCCTTCTTCGCGGGCGCCGCCTTCTTGGCCGGTGCGGCCTTCTTGGCCGGGGCCTTCTTCGCGGGTGCCGCCTTCTTGGCAGGCGCCGCCTTCTTGGCCGGGGCCTTCTTCGCCGCGGCTTTCTTCGCCGGGGCCTTCTTCGCAGTTGCCATGTCGATTCTCTCCATCAAGTCGGTTTGATGTGCCGAACCGCGGTGAGGATCGCGTGAACCCTCGTTTCTCGCAGTGTCCGTGCGGGCGCGATGGTACTGCGCCTCAGAGCGCGCTGAGAAGCGTTTTCAGAGGGAAGACCGCAATTTTGCGAGGGCAGACGACATCCATGCCACACCTCGAGCCGCGCCACGGGCCGCGCTAGAGCCCGAGGATCCACTGGATCACCGACTTCATCATGAAGCCGAACATGCCGAACGCCAGCACGAAGAACAGCACGAAGGTGCCCAGCCGCCCGGCCTTGGAGCGCCGCGCCAGGTCCCAGACGATGAACAGCATGTAGCCGATGAACAGCGTCAGCCCGATCGTCAGGCCCCACGTGCTGAGCTGCTCGTCGGTGATCGTCATGGCGACGTCGGGCGAAGGCCTTCAGCGCCGGCGATCGTCGAGCGCGATCACGGACTGGGCGCCACGCGGCGGCACCGAGCCCGCGTCGACCAGGTCGACGTAGGCGTGCCAGGTGGCGTGCCCGAGGATCGGCCAGATGACCGCCAGGCCGATGCCGGTGGCCACGCCGAATGCCGTGCCCACGAGGATCAGGCAGGCCCACAGCCCCATCGCGCCGGGGTTCTGCGCCACCGCCTCGACGCTGGCGAGCACCGCCTCGCGCACGCCGATCGTGCGGTCGACCAGCAGCGGCACCGAGACCGCCGCCGCCGCGAACACCAGCGCGGCCAGCAGCCCGCCCGCCATCAGCCAGAGCCAGAACAGGTGCGCGCGCTCGGCGCTGTCGGCGGCCCGGAACACCTCGACCGAGAAGAAACTCGCCAGCCCGCGCACCGGCTCGGCCGTCATGCCGGCCAGCGTCAGCACCGACACCCCCACCCAGACCGTGCCCACGGCCGCCAGCACGAGCCCGAACACGAGCGGCCCGCGGCCGGCGCGCCGCCACACCGACAGCGCGTCGCCCAGGCCCGGCGTCTCGCCGCGCCCGATGCGGCGGCTCAGTTCGTACAGGCCCGCAGCCAGGATCGGCGCGACCAGCAGGAACCCGGTGAAGGCGCCGGCCAGCAGCGGCAGGTAGAACCAGCCGGCCAGCATGATGAGGCCGCTGCCGGCGATCATGGCCACGCCGTGCGCCAGGCTCGG
>JALOSQ010000348.1 GCA_025458335.1 Ideonella sp. | reverse complement strand
CTTCGCCTGGCCCAACGCCGAGATCGCGGTGATGGGCGCCAAGGGCGCGGTGGAGATCATCTTCCGCGAGGAGAAGAAGGACCCGGCCAAGCTCGCCGCGCGCGAGGCCGAGTACAAGGCGCGCTTCGCCAACCCGTTCGTGGCCGGCGCGCGCGGCTTCATCGACGACGTGATCCAGCCGCACGAGACACGCAAGCGCATCTGCCGCAGCCTGGCGATGCTCAAGGACAAGAAGCTCGAGAACCCGTGGCGCAAGCACGGCAACATCCCGCTGTAGTCATGGGGCCCCCAAGCTCCCTCCGGTCGCTACCCCCCGAGGTGGGGCGAGTCGGACGTGGAACAGTCCCTGCGGACTGTTCCGCGCCGACGAGCGCCTGCGGCGTCTCGCCGCAGGCCGCCCGCCAGCGGCCCGGCAGAGCCGGTTCCGCGGCGGGAAGCTGGGCTGGAGCCTGGCAACTCGAACGCCTTACGCTAGAGTAAGGAAACGTCCTGAAGGAGCCTCTCGTGACCACCGCCACACTCACCAGCAAGGGCCAGATCACCATTCCCGCCGATGTCCGGCGGGCCTTGAACGTGCAGACCGGCGACCGGGTCGAGTTCGTCCAGGTGCAGCCTGGCCGATTCGAGTTGGTCGCTGCCACGCGCTCGGTGCGCGAGTTGAAGGGTATGTTCGGCAAGCCTGCCCGCACCGTCTCCATCGAGGAGATGAACCGCACGATTGCCGAGCAGGCGGCCAAGGCGGGGATGCGTCAGGGGCGCTCGAGGTGATCGGCCTCGATACCAACGTACTGGTTCGGTACGTGATGCAGGACGACCCTCGCCAATCGCCCCGCGCCACCCGCTTGATGGACTCGCTCGCGCCGCAGGCGCCCGGCTACGTGTCGCTCGTCGTTCTCGTTGAACTGGTCTGGGTGCTGAGGAGCAACTACGGCCTTGCACGCGGTCAGGTGGCCACGGTGCTGGAGACGCTGCTGCGCAGCAAGGAGTTGCTGGTCGAACGGGCGGAGAGCGTGGCGCAGGCGCTGGAGCGCTTCGAGAGCGCCGGCGCCGACCTCGCCGATGCCTTGATCGAGCGCATGGCGGCAGCGGCTGGCTGCGAAGCCACCCTCACCTTCGATGCCGGTGCCGTCAAGTCGGCCGGCATGAAGGCGGTGCCCTGAGCATGGCGGCGATTCACCACCCCGACCTGGTCGGTCGCATCCAGCTCGTTCGCAAGCGGCGTGTCGCCGGCGGCGCGGAGCGATTCGTGCGTCTCGAGATCCACGCCCAGGCAGCACGCCCATGAACCGCGGCATCCGCAAGCTCTTCGACCTGCGCCAGGATCAGGACGATCCGGACGCGATCGACGACAACGTGCGCAGCAGCGTGCGCTTCGCCGGCACCAACCTGTGGGTGCTGATCTTCGCCATCCTGGTGGCGTCGGTGGGGCTCAACGTCAACTCCACCGCGGTCATCATCGGCGCGATGCTGATCTCGCCGCTGATGGGCCCGATCGTCGGCATGGGCTACGCGGCGGCGATCAACGACTTCGCGCTGATCCGCCAGAGCGCGCGCAACCTGGGCACGTTCACGGGGCTGAGCCTGCTCACCTCGATGATCTACTTCACGCTGAGCCCGCTCGACGTGCCCGGCAGCGAGCTGCTGGCGCGCACCACGCCGACGCTGTGGGACGTGCTGATCGCCGCCTTCGGCGGTGCCGCCGGCATGGTGGCGCTGACGCGCAAGACCATCAGCAACGTCGTGCCCGGCGTGGCCATCGCCACCGCGCTGATGCCGCCGCTGTGCACGGCCGGCTTCGGCCTGGCCAACGGGCGCTGGGAGATGTTCGCCGGCGCCTTCTACCTGTTCGTGATCAACGGCGTGTTCATCGCTGCCAGCACGCTGGCGGTGGCCAAGCTGGTGCGGCTGCCGCAGGTGGCCGACGTCGACCCGCTGCTGCGCGCCCGCCATCGCCTCATCATCACCGCCGGGCTGGTGACGGTGCTGGTGCCCAGCATCTGGCTCGGCTGGCGCTTCGTGCAGCAGGAGGTGTTCGCGGCCAACGCGCAGGCCCTGCTGCGCACGCTCGAGGCCGATGAGCAACTCGCCGTCGTCGGCCAGGTCGTGGACCGCACGAAGCGCCGCATCAGCATCACCGTGGTCGGTGCGGACGCCGAGCAGCGCCTGCGCGAACGGACGGCCTTGCTGCTGGCCGAGCACCGCCTCACCGACGCGCAGCTGCTGGTGCGCCGCGCCGGCGGCAGCGAGGTCGATGTCGGCCGCCTGCGCGAGCAGCTGCAGGCCGACGTGCAGCGCGACATGACGGCGCTGCTGAGCGAGCGCCTGGCGCGCAGCGAGGAGCAGCGCAGCGCGCTCGAGGCGCAGCTGGCGACCCAGGCCCGGCGCGAGGCCGCCGACGAGGCCCTGGCGCCGGCGGTGCTGGCCGAGCTGAAGGCGCAGCAGCCCGCGGTGCTGGCAGCGACGCTGGCCCAGGGCCGGCGCATCTTCGCGCCGCCAGCGCCGGTGCCGGCCTCGGCGGCCAGCGCTCCCGCCGCCGAGACGGTGGTGGTGGTCGTGGTCGACGTCGCACGCCCGCTGCGCGCCACCGATCGCGAGCGCCTGGCCGCCTGGCTGGCCATTCGCCTGGGCCGCGGGCCCGTGGACCTGATCGAGCGCGTGGTGCGCAACCCGCGCTGACGCGCGCTCCCCCGAATGCCTGGAGAGAGACCCCCGATGTTCAAGAAGATCCTGATCGCCAACCGCGGCGAGATCGCCTGCCGCGTCATCAAGACGGCCCGGAAGATGGGCATCGCCACCGTGGCCGTGTATTCCGAGGCCGACAAGGACGC
>JALOSQ010000058.1 GCA_025458335.1 Ideonella sp. | reverse complement strand
CGACCGTCGTGCCCGCGGGGACACCGGCCGCCGATGGATCGCCATCCTGGTTCTCGCGGGCGCTCGAGGCGCTCGGTGGCCTGTTCGGCTCCGGCGCCGCGGCTTCGGCGGGCGGCGCGACCTCGGTGACCGCCCCTGCCGCGGAGGTGCCTTCGGTTCCCCCGGTGCCCGGCACCACGACGGCGCCGAAGGCCGCCTCGCCAGCCGCAGCGGTTCCCGCCGCACCGGCGGCCTCGACGACCGCACCGGCAGCGACCCTGCCGGCGGGCGGTGGCGCGGCCGCCGCCGCCACGGCGCCGCGACCGGCCTCGCGGCCACCGCGCGACGCGGCCTTCTACGAGGAGCAGGAGCAGCGCCTGCGCTCCCTGCAACGCCTGCGCGAGCGCAATCTCATCACGGAGGAGGAGTACCAGCGCAAGCGCAAGGAGATCGTGGACGCCCTGTAGGCCCTCTTGCCGGGCGCGGGGCTCCGACCGGATCTCGCCGTCCGACCACGGGCCGCGGCGTCAACCCGCGTCGGGCACACCCATGGCGTGGCTGAACCCGGCGTCGACGTACGTGATCTCGGAGGTCACGCCGGCCGCGAGGTCAGAGAGCAGGAAAGCGGCCACGTTGCCGACGTCCTCGATCGTCACGTTGCGCCGCAGTGGTGCCTGCTGCTCGACCACGTCGAGGATCCTGCCGAAGCCCTTGATGCCGGACGCCGCGAGCGTCTTGATCGGCCCGGCGCTGATGCCGTTGACGCGGACGCCGCGCGGCCCGAGGCTGGCGGCCAGGTAGCGCACGCTCGCCTCGAGCGAGGCCTTGGCGAGGCCCATGGTGTTGTAGCTCGGTACTGCCCTGACGGCGCCAAGGTAGCTCAGCGTCAGCAGCGCGGCACCCGGCCGAAGCCGGGGTGCCGCCGCCTTGGCCATCGCCGGAAAGCTGTACGACGAGATGTCGTGCGCGATGCGGAACGCCTCGCGCGACAACCCATCGAGGAAGTCCCCTGCGATCGACTCGCGAGGGGCGAAGCCGATGGAGTGGACAAAGCCGTCGAACTCGGGCCAAGCCTCGCCGAGCCGATCGAAGAGGCCCTGGATCTGGGCATCGTCGCCGACGTCGCAGTCGAACACCAGCGTCGAGCCGAACTCCGCGGCGAACTCGGTGATGCGCTCCTTGAAGCGCTCGCCGACGTAGCTGAATGCCAGCTCGGCGCCCTCGCGGCGGCAGGCCTTGGCGATGCCGTAGGCGATCGAGCGGTTCGACAGCACGCCGGTGATCAACAGCCGCTTGCCGGCCAGGAATCCCATGAATGTCTCCTCCAGTGACCGCGCCCCGGCCGGGCCGCGGGCCGAGCGGGGCCTCGCCGAGGGACGAGGCGCGGGGTGCCGGTGAACCGATTCTCCCACCCGCCCGGGCGACCCGTCGCCGCTTGACACCGCCAGGTGTTGCCGCTATCGCGGGAGGCGCTATACTCACGTCTTTCCGTGAAAGCTGCATGGGCGGGTTCATCCGGCCCATTTTTTTTGCTCGACCGCAGCTTCCCGCGAACCCGTGAGGGGCCTTGATCCAGGTCTTGAACGTCGCCGGAAGCGGGGCGGGCGGGGCCGTCGTAGGGCTCGTGGATCTGCAAGGCTGCGTCGAACGGACGGTCACCGGACTCGGTTACGACCTCGTGGACACCGAAAGGGGTGCCCGCGGGTTGCTGCGCGTCACGATCGACCGCCTGCCGGGCGATCCCGGCGGGGCCTTCATCACGGTCGATGACTGCGAGCGGGTGACGCGGCAGCTGCAGCGGGTGTTCGAAGTCGAGGGGTTCGAGTACGAGCGCCTCGAGGTGTCGTCCCCTGGCCTCGACCGGCCGCTCAAGAAGCCGTCGGACTGGCAGCGTTTTGCCGGCGAGGCGGTCGAGCTGTCGCTGCGCGAGGCGTTCCGCGGTCGCAAGCGCTACCGCGGGGTGCTGCGTGCCCTCGACGAGGGCCGCTTCAGGCTCGAATTGACCGATCCGCCGCCCGGGGCCGGTGGCGATCAGGCACTCGACTTTTCGCTGGACGAGGTGCGCGAGGCTCACCTCGTGCCCGTGGTGGATTTCAAGGGCCGCGCCGCGGCGGCCCGGCGAGGCGGCTCGATGTCGCCCGCCCAGGACGGAGGCAACCAGGAATGAATCGCGAACTGCTCATGCTCGTCGACGCCATCGCGCGGGAAAAGAGCGTCGACCGCGAGACCGTGTTCTCGGCCGTGGAGGCTGCGCTCGCGTCCGCCTCCAAGAAACTTCATGGCGGCGAGGTCGACATGCGCGTGCAGGTCGATCGCGAGACCGGCGAGTACGAGACGTTCCGCCGCTGGCACGTCGTGCCGAACGAGGCCGGCCTGCAGCTGCCCGATTCCGAGGTGCTGCTGTTCGAGGCCCAGGAACAGATCGCCGACATCGAGGTCGACGATTACATCGAGGAGCCGGTCGAGTCGGTGTCGATCGGCCGCATCGGCGCACAGGCGGCCAAGCAGGTGATCCTGCAGAAGATCCGAGATGCCGAGCGCGAGACGCTGCTCAACGAGTTCCTCGCCCGTGGCGAGAAGATCATGGTCGGCACGGTCAAGCGCCTGGACAAGGGCGACATCGTGGTCGAGTCGGGCCGTGTCGAGGGCCGCCTGCGCCGCAGCGAGATGATCCCCAAGGAGAACCTGCGCATCGGCGACCGGGTTCGGGCCTACATCACCGCCGTCGACCCGACGCTTCGCGGGCCGCAGATCCTGCTGTCGCGCACCGCACCGGGGTTCATGGTCGAGTTGTTCGGCCAGGTCGTGCCCGAGATCGAGCAGGGCCTGCTCGAGATCAAGAGCTGCGCACGCGACCCGGGCTCGCGCGCCAAGATCGCGGTGGTCTCGCACGACAAGCGCGTCGACCCCATCGGCACCTGCGTCGGCGTGCGCGGCTCGCGTGTCACGGCGGTGACCAACGAGCTGTCCGGCGAGCGGGTCGACATCGTCCTGTGGTCGGACGACCCGGCCCAGTTCGTCATCGGTGCCCTCGCGCCGGCCAATGTGAGCTCGATCGTGGTCGACGAGGAGAAGCACGCGATGGACGTGGTGGTCGACGAGGAGAACCTCGCGATCGCCATTGGCCGTGGGGGGCAGAACGTGCGGCTCGCCTCGGAGCTGACGGGGTGGCGCATCAACATCATGACCGCCGAGGAGTCCGCCTCCAAGCAGGCGGAGGAGAGCGACACGATCCGCCGGCTCTTCGTCGAGAAGCTCGACGTCGACGAGGAGGTGGCCGACATCCTGATCGCCGAGGGCTTCACGAGCCTCGAGGAGGTGGCCTACGTGCCGATCCAGGAAATGCTCGAGATCGAGGCCTTCGACGAGGAGACCGTCAACGAGTTGCGCACCCGGGCCAAGGACGTGCTGCTCACGATGGAGATCGCGCGCGAGGAGAAGGTCGAGGACGTTTCGCAGGACCTGCGCGACCTCGAGGGCATGACGCCCGGGCTGATCGCCAAGCTTGCCGACGCGGGTGTGCACAGCCGCGACGACTTCGCCGACCTGGCGGTCGACGAGGTGGTGGAGATCACGGGCGTCAGCGACGAGCAGGCGAAGGATCTGATCATGAAGGCGCGGGAGCACTGGTTCGCGTCCTGATCTCGCGGGGACCGATCACACCACCACGACACGGCGCCACACGAGACCCCCAGCAAGGATTCCATCCATGGCAGTCACCACCGTTGCGCAACTGGCCAGCGAGCTGAACCGGCCGGCCTCGGCGTTGCTCGAGCAACTGCTGTCCGCCGGCGTGCGCAAGGCCTCGGTCGAAGACACGATCACCGAGGCGGACAAGGCGCGCCTGCTCGATTACCTGCGCACGACCCACGGCACCGGCGCTGCCGAGCGCAAGAAGATCACGCTGACCCGAAAGACCAGCAGCGAGATCAAGCAGGCCGATGCGACCGGCAAGGCCCGCACGATCCAGGTCGAGGTCCGCAAGAAGCGCACCTTCGTCAAGCGCGACGAGGTGGCGCCGGCCGGCGCGGCGCCGGCCGAGCCGGCAGCCCCGGTGATCGACGAGGCCGAGCTCGAGCGGCGCGAGGAAGAGGCGCGCCGCCAGGCGGAGCTGCTGCGCCGCCAGGAAGAGGAGGCCGAGCGCCGCCGCCAGGAACAGGCCGAGCGCGAGGCTGCCGAGGCCGCGCGTGCCGCCGAAGCGAAGGCCGCGGCCGAGCGCGAGGCCCAGGCCAAGGCCGCCGAGGCCGCGCGGAAGGCGAGCGCCGAGCCGGCTGCCCCGGCCGCGGCAGCCGCCGAGGCCCCGGCGAAGCCGGCGGCCGAGCCCGCAGCCGCCCCGGCCAAACCCGCCCTGCGCGTGATCAAGGCGGCTGACGTCGAGAACGAGGAGAAGCAGCGCCAGGCCGAGGCCGAGCGCCGCCGGCTCGCCGCCGAGCAGGAGGCCCAGGCCATCCGCGCGATGATGTCGCAGCCCCGCAAGGTGCTGACGGCCAAGAAGCCCGAGGAGGCCGCCAAGGCGGCCGATGCCACCAAGGAGGGCATCAAGGGCACCATTCACAAGCCCAAGACGGCTCCGGGCGCCGCGACCACGGCGACGGCCGCCAAGCCGGGCGACAAGAAGTCGGTGAAGTCCGAGAAGCTCTCGTCGAGCTGGGCGGACGATGCCGCCAAGAAGCGGGCGCTCAAGACGCGCGGCGACGGTCCGGCCGTGCGGGCCGGCTGGCGTGCGCCGCGCGGCGGCCGCCGAGGCGATCGCAACGACGGCGCGCCCTCCACGTTCGTCGCCCCGACCGAGCAGCAGACCTACGAAGTGCACGTGCCCGAGACGATCAGCGTCGCGGACCTGGCGCACAAGATGTCGGTCAAGGCCTCCGAGGTCATCAAGCAGATGATGAAGCTCGGGCAGATGGTCACGATCAACCAGCAGCTCGACCAGGAGACGGCGATGATCGTCGTCGAGGAGATGGGCCACAAGGCTTTTGCCGCCAAGCTGGACGACCCCGAGGCCTTCACCGAGGAGGAGCAGGCCGCGCACGACGCCGCCGAGGCGATGCCGCGCGCCCCGGTGGTCACCGTGATGGGCCACGTCGACCACGGCAAGACCTCGCTGCTCGACTACATCCGCCGCAGCCGCGTGGCCGCGGGCGAGGCCGGTGGCATCACCCAGCACATCGGCGCCTATCACGTCGAGACGCCGCGCGGGATGATCACCTTCCTCGACACCCCCGGACACGCCGCGTTCACCGCGATGCGCGCGCGCGGTGCCAAGGCGACTGACATCGTGATCCTGGTGGTGGCCGCCGACGACGGCGTGATGCCGCAGACCAAGGAAGCGATCAGCCACGCCAAGGCGGCCGAGGTGCCGATCGTCGTGGCGATGAACAAGATCGACAAGCCCGACGCCAACGTCGAGCGGGTGCGCAGCGAGCTGGTGGCCGAGGGCGTGGTGCCCGAGGACTTCGGCGGCGAGTCGCCCTTCGTGCCGGTGTCGGCGAAGACCGGCAAGGGCATCGACGACCTGCTCGAGCAGGTGCTCCTGCAAGCCGAGGTGCTCGAGCTCAAGGCGCCGACGGAGGCCGCCGCCAAGGGCCTGGTGATCGAAGCCAAGCTCGACAAGGGCCGCGGCCCGGTCGCCACGGTGCTCGTGCAGTCGGGCACGCTGAAGAAGGGTGATGTGGTGCTGGCCGGCAGCAGCTACGGCCGCGTGCGCGCCATGCTCGACGAAGACGGCAACACGACGGAGAGCGCCGGCCCCTCGATCCCGGTCGAGATCCAGGGCCTGACGGAGGTTCCTCAGGCCGGCGACGAGTTCATGGTGCTGAGCGACGAGCGGCGCGCGCGCGAGATCGCGACCTTCCGTCAGGGCAAGTACCGCGACGTCAAGCTGGCCAAGCAGCAGGCCGCCAAGCTCGAGAACATGTTCGAGAACATGGGCGAGGGCGCGGCGCAGACCCTGTCGCTGATCATCAAGGCCGACGTCCAGGGCTCCCAGGAGGCGCTCGCGCAGTCGTTGCTGAAGCTGAGCACGCCCGAGGTGCGCGTGCAGGTCGTCCACGCCGCGGTTGGCGGCATCAGCGAAAGCGACGTGAACCTCGCCATCGCTTCGAAGGCGGTCATCATCGGCTTCAACGTGCGTGCCGACGCCGGTGCCCGCAAGCTCGCCGAGAACAACAGCGTCGACATCCGCTACTACGACATCATCTACGACGCGGTCGACGAGGTGAAGGCGGCGATGAGCGGCATGCTCGCGCCCGAGCAGCGCGAGGAGGTCATCGGCTCTGCGGAGATCCGTCAGGTGTTCGTGGCCTCGAAGATCGGCACCGTGGCCGGCTCGATGGTCACCGGTGGCGTGGTCCGCCGCGGCGCGCGTTTCCGCCTCATCCGCGACAACACCGTCGTCTACACCGGCGAGGTGGAGTCGGTGCGGCGCCTCAAGGACGACGTGCGCGAGGTCAAGGAAGGCTTCGAGTGCGGCATCAAGCTGAAGAACGTCACCGACCTCAAGGAAGGCGACCAGCTCGAATTCTTCGAGATCAAGGAAGTCGCGCGTACCCTCTGAGCCGACGCATCCGCCCGGGGCCCGGCGGCCAACACCGCCGGGCTTCGTGCTTTCCTGCGGACACGACATGCGACACAAGCGATCGATCCCCAACCGCAGCTTCCGCGTGGCCGACCAGATCCAGCGCGACCTGGCCGAGCTCATCCCGACGCTCAAGGATCCGCGCTTGGGCATGGTGACCGTCAACGCGGTCGAGGTGTCGCCCGACTACGCCCATGCCAAGGTCTGGTTCTCGGTGCTCGTGGGCGACGCCGAGCAGTCGCAGGTGGCCCTGAACGAGGCCGCCGGATTCCTGCGCAACGGGCTGTTCAAGCGCCTGCACATCCATACGGTGCCCACGCTGCACTTCGAGTTCGACCGCACGACCGAGCGTGCGGCCGAGCTGTCGGACCTGATCCGGCGCGCCAACGCCGAACGCGCCAGGGACGACTGATGCTGGCCGCGACCGAGCCGGTCATCGTTGCGGCACCGCGAGAGCGCCGGTGGCGGCCCGTGCACGGCGTGCTCTTGCTCGACAAGCCCATCGGCCTGAGCAGCCAGACGGCGCTGCAGCGGGCGCGCCGCCTGCTGCGCGCCGAGAAGGCCGGCCACACGGGCACGCTGGATCCGCTGGCCACCGGGTTGTTGCCGCTGTGCTTCGGTGCGGCGACGAAGTTCTCGCAGGCGGTCCTGGATGCCGACAAGGGCTACCGGGCCACGGTTCAGTTCGGCGTCGCCACCGACAGCGGCGACGCCGAGGGACAGGTGGTGTCCCAGGTCGACGCGGGTGCGGCGCAGGTCCCTCGCGACGTGCTGCGCCGCGCGCTCGAGCGCCTGACCGGCGACATCGACCAGGTGCCGCCGATGCACTCGGCCCTCAAGCGCGACGGCCGCCCGCTGTATGCCTATGCCCGCGCCGGCGTTGCGCTCGACCTGCCGCCGCGGCGGGTGCGGATTCACGCGCTGGACATCGCCGATCCGCAGGATCAGGAGGTGAGCGACCGCTGGACCCTCGACGTGCACTGCAGCAAGGGCACCTACGTGCGCTCGCTGGCGAGGGATCTCGGCCTCGCGATCGGGTGCGGAGCGCACCTGGCCGGCCTGCGACGCACTGCCGCCGCGCCGTTCTCGCTCGCAGACGCCGTGACGCTCGAGGCGCTCGAGGCGCTGGACGACGACGAGCGCGCGGCCTGTTTGCTGCCGGTGGAGGCGCCGATCGCAGCGTGGCCATCGGTACGTCTGCCGCAGGCCGAGGCGCAACGCTTTGCGCAGGGCCTGCGCCGCCGCCTGGCCCATCCCGACACGGCCCAGGTGCGGGTGTACGGACCGCGCGACCGGGAGTTCCTCGGCGTCGGTCGAGTCCTCGCCGGCGAGCTCGTGCCGACCCGGCTGCTCAGCCCCGACGAAGTCGAGTACGCCCTCGCCGCAGCCGCCTGAGCGGCGCGGCGCCCTGCGAGCCCGCCGCGCAGGGCCGGTCGCGCCCCCCCGGCGCGCCCGATCGCCCCTGAACCGATGTCCAGACCGGCCCCGCGCCGGACCGTGAGCCCCCATGACCCGTCCCATCCGCAACATCGCCATCATTGCCCACGTTGACCACGGCAAGACCACCCTGGTCGACCAGCTCCTGCGCCAGAGCGGCACCTTCCGCGAGAACGAGAAGGTCGCCGAGCGCGTGATGGACAGCAACGATCTCGAGCGCGAGCGCGGCATCACCATCCTGGCGAAGAACTGCGCCGTGAGCTGGGAGGGCACGCACATCAACATCGTCGACACCCCAGGCCATGCCGACTTCGGCGGCGAGGTGGAGCGCGTGCTGTCGATGGTCGACGGCGTGCTGCTCCTTGTCGACGCGGTCGAAGGCCCGATGCCGCAGACGCGCTTCGTGACCAAGAAGGCGCTGGCCCTCGGCCTCAAGCCGATCGTGGTCGTCAACAAGGTCGACCGCCCTGGAGCGAGGTCCGACCACGTGATCAACGCCACCTTCGACCTGTTCGACAAGCTCGGCGCGACCGAGGAGCAGCTCGACTTCCCGGTGGTGTACGCGTCCGGATTGAACGGCTGGGCGAGCCTGACGGCCGGCGAGGTGGGCGCGTCGCTCGCCCCGTTGTTCGAGGCGATCCTGAAGCACGTGCCGGCCCACCAGGGCGACGCCGACGCGCCGCTGCAACTGCAGATCTGCTCGCTCGACTACTCGACCTATGTCGGCCGCATCGGCATCGGGCGGATCAACAGCGGCACCTTGCGTCCCGGCCAGGAGGTCGCGATCTTCGAGGGCCCCGGCTCGACTTCCCGCAAGGCGCGCATCAACCAGGTGCTGACCTTCGCCGGCCTGGAGCGTCGGCTCACGGAACAGGCCGGCCCCGGCGACATCGTGCTGGTCAACGGCATCGAGGACATCGGCATCGGCGTGACCCTGACCGATCCCGACGATCCGCGCCCGCTGCCCATGTTGCAGGTCGACGAGCCGACGCTCACCATGAACTTCTGCGTCAACACTTCGCCGCTCGCCGGGCGTGAGGGCAAGTTCGTGACGAGCCGCCAGATCCGCGACCGGCTCGACCGTGAACTGCAGAGCAACGTGGCCTTGCGCGTGCGGGACACCGACGAGGACGGCGTCTTCGAGGTCTCCGGCCGGGGGGAGCTGCACCTGACCATCCTGATCGAGAACATGCGACGCGAAGGCTACGAGCTGGCCGTGTCGCGGCCGCGCGTCGTGCTGCACGAGGTCGACGGCGGCAAGCAGGAGCCGATGGAACTGCTGACCGTCGACGTCGAGGAACAGCACCAGGGAGGCGTGATGCAGGAGCTGGGCATGCGCAAGGGCGAGCTGCAGGACATGCAACCCGACGGCCGCGGCCGCACCCGCCTGGAGTACCGCATTCCCGCGCGTGGCCTGATCGGCTTCTCGACCGAGTTCCTGAACCTGACGCGCGGCACGGGCCTCATGAGTCACATCTTCGACGGCTACGAGGACTACAAGGGCGAGATCGGGGGGCGCAAGAACGGCGTGCTCATCAGCCAGGACGACGGCGAGATCGTCACCTACGCGCTGGGCAAGCTCGACGACCGGGGGCGCATGTTCGTCAAGGCCGGCGACCCGGTCTACGAGGGCATGATCGTCGGCATCCACAGCCGGGACAACGACCTGGTCGTCAACGCGGTGCGCCAGAAGCAGCTGACCAACTTCCGCGTCAGCGGCAAGGAGGACGCAATCAAGATCACGCCGCCGATCGATCTCACGCTGGAGTACGCGGTGGAGTTCATCGACGACGACGAGCTGGTCGAGATCACGCCGAAGTCGATCCGCCTGCGCAAGCGTTTCCTCAAGGAGCACGAGCGCAAGCGCGCGGCTCGGGAGGCGGCGTGACCACGGGCGCCGCCACGGCGCCGCGGCGCGGCCTGACCCACGGGCAGGCCCTGGCAGCGATGCTGCTGGTCACGCTGCTGTGGAGCACCGCGGGCGTCGTGTCGCGCCAGCTCGAGGCCGCACGCAGCTTCGAGGTCACCTTCTGGCGCAGCTGGTTCCTGCTGATCGCGCTCGGCAGCTTCCTGCTGGCCACCCAGGGGTGGGCCTTCATCACCGCCATCCGGCAGGGAGGGCGCGCGTTGTGGCTCTCGGGCGTCTGCTGGTGCGCGATGTTCACCTGCTTCATGGTGGCCATCACGCTCACGACCGTCGCGAACGTGCTGATCACGATGAGCGTCGCGCCCCTGTTCACTGCGCTGCTCGGCCGGTTCGTGCTCGGCGCGCCGATTCCACGGCGCACCTGGGCCGCGATCGTCGTCGCCGGCATCGGCATTGCGTGGATGTACGGGACGAGCGTGGCCACCGACGCCAAGGCGGTGGTGGGAACGCTGGTCGCGCTTGGCGTCCCGATCGCCGGCGCGATCAACTGGATCGTGCTGCAGCAGCGCGGCGGGCAGGTCGACCTGGCCCCGGCGCTGGTGATCGGGGCGGTGTTGTCGTGCGCCATCACGTTGCCCCTGGCCTGGCCGATGCAAGCCTCGCCGCGCGACCTCGGCTGGTTGGCCTTCCTGGGCGTGTTCCAGCTGGCCGTGCCCTGCCTGATCGCCGTCAAGCTGTCGCGGCACCTGCCGGCGGCCGAGATCTCGCTGCTGGCACTGCTGGAGATCGTCTTCGGCATCGCCTGGGCGTGGATCGGTGCCGGCGAGGAGCCTGAGGCCGCGGTGCTGGCGGGCGGATGCCTGGTGCTCGGCGCCTTGTTGGCCAACCAGTTGCTCGGGATGCGCGAATCAGCGGCGCCCGGCCTCGGATCGCGGGCAGGATCGGGGTAAGTGCGAGGGCGCGAATCCCACGCAGGACGGCACGCTCCGGGAATGGCGCTGCACCAGCTCTCCGGCCTCGATGCGCTGTTCCTGCACCTCGAGACGCCGCAGATGCCGATGCACGTCGGCGCGCTGCACGTGTTCGACCTGCCGGCGGATTACCGCGGCTCGTTCGTTGCCGACATGCGTCGCCACATCGCGAGCCGCCTGCCGCTCGCGCCCGCCCTGCGCCGCCGGCTGGCGCCCATGCCACTGAACCTGGCCAACCCGGCCTGGGTGGAGGCAGACCCGGATCTCGAGTGGCACATCGTCGGCATGACGCTGGCCCCCGGCAGCGGCCTGGCGGCGCTGGAGGACGCGGTCGGCCGACTGCACCCGCAGCTGCTCGACCGCGAGCGGCCCCTGTGGCGCTTCTTCGTTTTCGACGGCCTGGTGCCGGGACCGCAGGGCACCCGGCGATTCGCCATGTACACACAGCTGCATCACGCCGCGGTCGACGGCCAGGCCGCGGTCGCGCTGGCCCAGGCGATCCTCGACCCGACGCCCGAGCCGCGCCCGGTGACCCCGGTGCGGGCTCGCCGCGAGCCCGCGCCGCTGGGCGCAGCGGACTTGCTGCGCGCCGCCGTGCAGCAGCAGGCCCGGCAGCTCGGCCGCTGGGCCAAGGCGCTGCCGAGCGCGGTCGGGACCATCGCGAGTCTGGCCCGGGCCGAGCTCGGCGAGGTCGCGGCGCGTGCCGTGCCGGGGCGGACCGATGGTGGGGCGGTGCGCAACTTCGCGCTCGCGCCGCGGCTGCCGACCAACGTGCCGGTCAGCTCGCAGCGGGTGTTCGGGGCCACGCGCCTGCTGCTGGCCGAACTCAAGGCGGTTCGCCAGCGCCACGGACTGACCCTGAACGACGCAGTCCTGATGGTCTGCAGCGGCGCGCTGCGGCGCTTCTTCGGGCGGCGCAAGACCTTGCCGCGCAAGTCGATGATCGCGGCCGTGCCGATCTCGCTTCGCGCGGCAGGCGACACGGCCGCGAACAACCAGGCCTCGATGACGCTCGTCAGCCTCGGCACGCACCTCGCTGACCCGCACCGGCGCATGGCGCACGTCCGGGCCGCCACCGCGGCCATGAAGGCCACGGTGGCCAGCGACCGCGTCAAGGCGCTGCTGCCCACCGACTACCCGTCGATCGGCGTGCCCTGGCTGGTCGAGGGCGCAGTGCGGGCGGCCGGCCGGGCGGTCGGGCGGCTGCCCGCCGTGGCCAATCTCGTCATCTCCAACGTCCCCGGCCCGACCGTGCCGCTCTACATGGCCGGGGCCCGGATGGTGACCAACTTCCCCGCGTCGATCGTCGTGCACGGCGTGGCCTTGAACATCACGGTGCAGACCTACGACGATGCCCTGGACATCGGCCTGATGGCCTGCGCCGAGGCATTGCCCGATGT
>JALOSQ010000347.1 GCA_025458335.1 Ideonella sp. | reverse complement strand
ACGTTCTTCAACGTCATCACCGGCCTGTACACGCCGGATTCGGGCACGTTCGAGCTGGGGGGCAAGCCGTACAAGCCCCAGGCGGTGCACCAGGTCGCCAAGGCCGGGATCGCGCGGACCTTCCAGAACATCCGCCTGTTCCCCGAGATGACCGCGCTGGAGAACGTGATGGTGGGCCGGCACGTGCGAACGGGCTCGGGCGTCGTGGGCGCGATCCTGCGCACCCGGTCGTTTCGCGACGAGGAGACCGCGATCGAGGGCCGCGCCCGCGAGCTGCTCGAGTACGTCGGCATCGCGCGCTATGCCGAGTACCGCGCCCGCACGCTGAGCTATGGCGACCAGCGCCGCCTGGAGATCGCCCGCGCGCTGGCCACCGACCCGAAGCTCATCGCGCTCGACGAACCCGCTGCCGGCATGAACGCCACCGAGAAGGTCGTGCTGCGCGAACTGATCGATCGCATTCGCTCCGACGGCCGCACGATCCTGCTCATCGAGCACGACGTCAAGCTCGTGATGGGCATCTGCGACCGCGTCACCGTGCTCGACTACGGCAAGCAGATCGCCGAAGGCTCGCCGGCCGAGGTGCAGCGCGATCCCAAGGTGATCGAGGCCTACCTGGGCGTCGGTCACGTCGCGCACTGAACGTCCGACCGCGATTCTTTCCCCTCCGACCATGGCGAATCCGATCCTCAAGGTAAGCGGCCTCAAGGTGGCCTATGGCGGCATCGCAGCCGTCAAGGGCGTGAGCTTCGAGGTGCAGCCCGGCGAACTGGTCTCGATGATCGGGGCGAACGGCGCTGGCAAGACCACCACGCTGAAGGCGGTCACCGGCGTCCAGGCGGTGCAGTCCGGCGACATCGAGTTCCTCGGCCGGCCGATCAAGGGGCAGGGCGCCTGGGACCTGGTCAAGCAGGGTCTCGTGATGGTGCCCGAGGGCCGCGGTACCTTCACGCGGATGTCGATCACCGAGAACCTGCAGATGGGCGCGTTCATCCGCAACGACAACGAGATCGAATCCGACATCGAGCGCGTGTTCAGCCTGTTCCCGCGCCTCAAGGAGCGCCGCAACCAGCTCGCCGGCACGATGAGCGGCGGGGAGCAGCAGATGCTCGCGATGGGGCGGGCGCTGATGGCGCGTCCCAAGCTGCTGCTGCTCGACGAGCCGTCGATGGGCCTGTCCCCGATCATGGTCGACAAGATCTTCGAGGTCGTCGCCGACATCCACGCCAAGGGCACCACGGTGCTCCTGGTCGAGCAGAACGCGAGCCGGGCGCTCGGCCTGGCCAATCGCGGCTACGTGATGGACTCCGGCGAGATCACGATGGCGGGCGAGGCCAAGGCGCTGCTGGCCGACCCGAAGGTGCAGGCCGCCTACCTGGGCGCCTGATCCTCCCGGGTTCGGCGCCCGCGGGCCGTGCACCGGCGCGCGGGCGGTCGGCCGGCGTCAGTCGGCCTTCGCGCCCGAGGCCTTGACCACCGGTTCGTACTTGCGCCATTCGGCCTGCACGAACCGGGCGAACTCCTCCGGTGATGTCGGCCGGGGATCGGCCATCAGTGCGCCCAGGCGGGCCTTGAGCTCAGGCGAGTTCAGCGCGTCGACGAACGCGCGGTTCAGGCGCTGGGTCACGTCGGCCGGCAGGCGTGCCGGTCCGAACAGCCCGAACCAGGTGTTCACGTCGAAGTCGCCCAGGCCCAGGGTGCGCCCGGCCTCGGCGATGGTCGGTACGTCCGGCAGCGCCGAGGACCGCTGCGCCGTGGTCACCGCGATCGCTCGCAGCTTGCCGGCCCGGATGTTGGCCGCGGCGGTCGCGAGGTTGTCGAAGTTCAGGTCCACCTGGCCCGACAGCAGGGCCAGCTGCGCCGGGTTGCCGCCTGCGTACGGGATGTGCACCATGAACACGCCCGCCTGGGTCTTGAACATCTCGCCGGCGAGGTGCCCGGCGCTGCCGTTGCCGCCGGACCCGTAGTTGAGCCGGCCCGGGTTGCGCTTGGCGTATCCGACGAGGTCGGCCAGGGTCGAGATGCCCAGCCGCTGCGCCGTCTCGGCGTTCATCACGAGCACGTTGGGCACCTGGGCCACGAGCGTGAGCGGCGTGAAGTCGCGGATCGGGTCGTAGGGCATGCGGGCGTACAGCCATGGGTTGATCGCATGCGTGGCCACCGCGCCGACGCCGATCGTCAGGCCGTCGGGCGCCGCCTTGGCGATCAGGTCGGCGCCGAGGTTGCCGCCCGCGCCCGGCCGGTTCTCGACGATGACGGTGCCGAGCGTGTCCTTGACGCGCTCGGCCAGCGCCCGTGCCACCAGGTCGAGCGGCCCGCCGGCCGGGTAGGGCACGATCATCCGGATGGTGCGGCTCGGCGCCGTGGCCTGGGCCGAGGCGGCGGCAGGCAGCACGGCGGCCGCGAGGGCGGTCAGGGCGTGACGTCTGAGCATCGAAGGTCTCCTGATGGAATCGTCGCGCCTGGGGGCGCGAAACGCGGTCGGGTCGCGCTGCGGGCGCCCGAGGGACGCCGGGCCGGTGTCAGTTGCCGGTGGCCTGCTCCCGGACGAAGCGGTCCATCAGCGCGAAGAAACGGTCGTAGAACTCCCCGCCCGGGATCGTCATGCTACCGACCTTGACCAGCGAGTCGCCGCCCGCGCCGACCGGGATCGACACCGACCCGATGGCGCTCACGCCGACGCTGGCCGAGTTGGTGCTTCGGCGCAGGGCGTACTGCTCCTGGATCGCGCTGACGAACGCCATCGAGATACGCCCGTCGGGCACGCAGTGCACGTGGAACTCGATCTGCACGTGCTGGTCGCCCTGCGGCTGGAAGTGCTTGCGGGCCTGCAG
>JALOSQ010000346.1 GCA_025458335.1 Ideonella sp. | reverse complement strand
GGGGCCGGAGGCCGGCCGCTTCGACGTGCTGATCAATGCCACGGCGAGCAGCCTGGCGGGCGCGGCGACGCCGGTCCCGGCGAGTTGCCTCGCGCCCGGAGCCCTGGCGGTCGACCTGATGTACGGGCCGCCGGCTCAGGGATTTCTCGACTGGGCCGCGGCGGCGGGCGCGCGGCCGCGAGACGGCCTGGGCATGCTGGTCGAGCAGGCGGCCGAAGCGTTCTGGGTGTGGCGTGGCGTGCGCCCCCCGACGGCCGAGGTGCTGGCGGCGCTGCGCGCACGGCTCGCCGGTGTGGGTAACGCATGAGCGCTGCCGCACGGCCGCTACAGTGAGCACGCGTGCCGTGCCCCGGCCCGGCCCGCCCGCGCCGAAGCTGCAGCACACCGTCGGCCGCGCGAAGGTGCCCCGATGAACGTCCGCTGGCGGGTCATCGGCACCGGCGCGGCCCGGCTCCTGGCGCTCGTCGCGGTGGGGGTGCTGGCGCTGCAGCTCTATTTCGCGCTGCGCGTGGCGCTGATGACCGTGGTCGACCCGACCTCGACCAGTTTCCAGCGCAGCGAGATCTGGCGCCTCGTCACCGAGCGGCGGGCCCTCGCCTGGTCCCAGCAGTGGGTGCCCTACGACCGGCTGGCCGAGCCGCTCAAGCGCGCCGTCATCGCGTCGGAGGATGCAGGCTTCGCCGAGCACAGCGGCGTCGAGTGGGATGCGATCGAGAAGGCCTGGGAGCGCAACCAGCGTGAGGCCGAGCGCGCCGAGCGCCGCGCCGGCCGGCCGGGCCAGCCCCCGCGGCTGCGGCCCGCCCGCGTGGTCGGCGGCTCGACCATCACGCAGCAACTGGCCAAGAACCTGTTCCTCGGACCTGAGCGCAGCCTGGCGCGCAAGGCGCAGGAGCTGGTCATCGCCTGGATGCTCGAGGCCCTGCTCGACAAGCCGCGCATCCTCGAGATCTACCTGAACAACGTCGAGTGGGGCGAGGGCGTGTTCGGCGCCGAGGCCGCCGCGCGGCGCTACTTCGGGACCTCGGCCGACCGGCTCGGCGTGCTCGCGTCGGCGCGGCTGGCGGTGATGCTGCCGGCGCCCAAGCGCTTCGAGCGCCGGCCCGACTCGCCCTACCTGCTCGGACGCGCGTCGGCCATCGTGCTGCGCATGGGCGACGTCGTGCTGCCCTGACCGCACTGCCCCATGGCCCGCCGATCCGCCTCACCCGAGCTGACCGCGCTGGCCGCGCGCCTCGTCGTCGAGGAGGGTCTGGAGTACGGGCCGGCCAAACGCCGCGCGGCCCGCGAACTCGGCCGCAACGGGCGCCGCGACGAGCTGCCCGACAACGACGAGCTCGAGGACGAGGTCCGCGCCTACCTGGCGCTCTTCTGCGCCGACACCCAGCCGGCCGAGTTGCGTGCCCTGCGCGGGGTGGCGCTGGCGTGGATGCGCCGGCTGCCCGCCTTCCGCCCCCACTTGACCGGCGCCGCGTGGCGGGGCACGGCCACGCGCCTGAGCAGCGTGCAGATCGAGCTGTACTGCGACGACCCGAAGTCCGCCGAGATCGAGCTGCTCAACCTCGGCATCGGCTACGACGTCGCCAGCGGCTCCGGTCCGCGCGGTGAACCGGTCGACATCCTGGTCATCGACGCCCCATGCCCGGAACTCGGCGAGCCGGTCACCCTCTGCCTCAAGGTGCTCGACGCCGACGACCTGCGCGGCGGGCTCAAACCCGACGCCCGAGGGCGAACCGACCGTGGTGACGACCGCGCCCTGCAGCGCCTCCTGGATAGCAAGGACTCACACGAATGAACCGACGCACCGTGCTGATCGGCACGATGGCCGCACTGGCGGGGGCTGGCGGAGTGGGCTTTGCCGTGTGGCGAAGCGCGCCGGCGCCCCGAGCTCCCGTCGCGACACCGGTGTCCACGGCCGCCCCTGCCGCGCCCGCCCCCACGGCACGCCCCGATGCCCCGGCCGGCGGCCTGTGGGACCTGCGTTTCGAGCAACCCGACGGCGGCACGCTGGTGATGGCCGACCGGCGCGGCCGCTGGACCCTGCTGAACTTCTGGGCCACCTGGTGCCCGCCGTGCGTCAAGGAGATCCCGATGCTCGACGGGTTCCACCGCGAGCACGGCGCGCGCGGCTGGCAGGTCGTCGGGCTCGCGATCGACGGGGTCACGCCAGTTCGCCAATTCCTGCAGCGCCAGCCGGTTGCGTTCCCAGTCGGCATGGCCGGGCTCGACGGCCTCGAGCTTGTGCGTGCACTGGGCAACACGTCCGGCGCGCTGCCGTTCACCGTGATCCTCGACCCGACCGGCGCGGTGGTCGATCGCAAGCTCGGCGAGCTGCGTGAGGCCGACCTGGTGGCCTGGGCCCGCCGCCATACGCCCTAGCGGTCACCCGGCGTCAATCGGAGCCAAACCGAGGGGATCTGGCTCGAAGTCGCGTAAAGTGGTGGTGTTTCAGGGATTGCACCGCCACAATGCGCCGCTCGAGCGCTGCCGGCGGTTCCGGGCCGAGCAGTGCCCGGTGAGGGCGCCGATCGATGCACATCGGCGCCGATTGCCCGCAGTTGATCGCACCTGCCCACGACGTCGCGGCTGACCGCCGGCGAATCCGCCCTCCGGCGGTCGCGGAAGGCGGGACACGCGTGCAGCCCCGAGGAGGACCCATGGACCTGCGCAAACTCAAGACCCTCGTCGATCTCGTCTCGGAGTCGAACATCAGCGAACTCGAGATCACCGAGGCCGATGGCAAGGTGCGCATCGTCAAGGCCGCGGCCGCGGTGCCCGTGCCGCCGGCCATGCCGGTCGCAGCCGCCCCGCTGGTCAACAACACCACGCCGGCGGCAACCGCCGCGGCGGCGCCCGTGCCCGCGCCCACACCTGCGGCCGAGGCACCGGCCGGGCACACCGTCAAGTCGCCGATGGTGGGCACTTTCTACCGGGCCTCGAGCCCCGGCGCCAAGCCGTTCGTCGAGGTCGGCATGGTCGTCAAGGAGGGCGACCCGATCTGCATCATCGAGGCGATGAAGATCATGAACGAGATCGACGCCGACAAGGCCGGCACCGTCACCCGCGTCCTGTGCGAGAACGGGCAGGCCGTCGAGTACGGCCAGCCGCTGGTCGTCATCGAGTAAGGGCGCCCGTGTTCAAGAAGATCCTCATCGCCAACCGAGGCG
>JALOSQ010000345.1 GCA_025458335.1 Ideonella sp. | reverse complement strand
CTGGCGTCGCGCGCGCGCGGCGAGGCGGCGCCGACGGCCGCGGAGAACACCGTGACGATCTGCACCGGCGGCGGCAGGGGGCCGGCGATCGTCAGCCCCGGCAGTCCCAGCAGCTCGCTCTTCTGCTGGAAGCCGAGGTCGACGTCGCCGCGCGCGACCATCGAGCCGACCGGCACGCCGGCCGGCGCCTGCACCAGCCGTCCGTCGAGTTCGGCGAGGACGCCCCAGCGCTCGAAGAGCTTGAGCAACTCCGTGCCGCTCGGTCCCGTGGAGTAGCCGATGCGCCGGGCGGCGAGCACGGCGCGCCGCAGCGCGGCCTCGTCGTGCAGGTCGGGCGTCGGGACGGCCGCCGGCACCGCCGCCACCACCTCCGAGCGCACCACGTGGACCTCGCTGCCGGCCACCAGTCGTCCGCTCGCGACCAGGCGGGCGATCGCGTCCGACGCGAGGATGACCACGTCGAAGGCCTCGCCGTTCTGCACGCGCCGGGCCGCGTCGACGCCGCCCACCGACTCGATCGCCACGTCGGTGCCCTGGGCGGCGCGGTAGGCCTGCGCCAATTCGGCGAGCACGGCCCGCGTGGCCATGGAGGAGATACCGGTCAGGGGCTGCATGGTGGCTGCGATTTTGGGAAGCGGGGGCGGGGCTGACAAGGCGACCCCGCGGCTAGCAGCTATGCCGATCCGGCATGACAATGCCGATGCCGACCATACCGCTGCCATGGACCTCAAGCAGATCGAGACCTTCGTGCGGGTCGCCGAGCACGGCAGCTTCTCGCGGGCCTCGGGGGTGCTGCGCATCGCCCAGCCCGCGTTGTCCCGGCAGGTGCGCGCGCTCGAGACCGAGCTTCGCCAGCGCCTGTTCGACCGCAACGGCCGGGGGGTTACGCTCACCGCGGCCGGTCGGCGCCTGTTCGCCCACGGTGTGGGCATCCTGCAGCAGGTGGAGCGGGCGCGACTCGACCTCGAGGAACACCGCGGGGCGCCGGTCGGGCGCTTGTCGCTCGGCCTGCCGCCCAGCGTCAGCCGCACGCTCACGGCGCCGCTCGTGGCGGCGTTCCGCGAGCGGTTTCCCAAGGCCCAGCTGTCGGTGGTCGAGGGACTGTCGACCTACATGATCGAGTGGCTGGCGCAGGGCCGCATCGACGCGGCGGTGGTCTACCAGGTCACCGCGCCGGCCTCGGTCGATCTGGTTCCGCTGGCCCAGGAGGGCCTGCACCTGGTCACGGCGGCGGCGGGCGAGGCGCGCCGGCGGTCCGCCTCGCCTCGGCCCGTCTCTCTCGCACAGCTCGCCGAGCACGACCTGGTCATCCCGAGCCGCCCGCACTCGATCCGGATGCTGGTCGAGGCCGAACTGGCGGCGATCGGCCGCAAGCCGAAGGTGGCGCTCGAGATCGAGAGCGTGCCGGCGATCCTGGACCTCGTGGCGACCCTGCCGCTCGCGGCCGTTCTGCCGCTCAATGCCCTGCGCGACAGCCGCCATGCCGCGCGGCTGCACGCGCGGGCGATCCGCCGGGCCGACGGCCGTTCCCCCTTGCAGGCCCGACTGTGGCTGGCTACCTCGTCACAACGGCCCAGCGGGCCCCTGCTCGACCAGGGTCTCGCGCTGTTGCGGCAGACGACCGAAGGGCTCTGGGCCGGTTTCGGGGCAGCAGACTGAGGGCCTGGCCCCGGGGGTCGCCGCGAACTTGGCCCCGGATGGGGCGTGCGTCTGACGATCAGCCGGCCAGCGACAGGGCCGGCTCGTCGTCGAGCCCGAACAGCGCGCCGTAGCGCACGCCGATCAGGGCGTGCTCGCGCATCAGCATCTCGACGCGCGCCGACTCGCGGGCCAGCAGCGCCTGCACCACCAGGCGGTGGTGCATCTGCGCCATCTCGAGCTTGCGGTACTCCCGGTCGAGTGTGTCGCGGCGCACCGTGATCGACCCGGCGGAGGCGAACGGCAGGTGGTCGTTGCGGCGGATTGCGTCGGCGATGACAGGGCTGCCGCTCGCGCCGACGATGCAGGCATGGAACCGCCCGTTGAGGTCGGCCCAGCGGTCGATGTCGGCTTCGATCAGCCGGCCATCGGACCGGCCGCGGTCCAGCACCGCCTGGCCCTCGTCGAGGCAGCGCTCCAGCGTGGCCCGCTCCTCGTCGGTCGGTCCGCGCTCGGCCAGCAGCCGCGCCGCCAGGCCCTCGAGCACGCCGCGGACCTCCACCGCACATCGCACGTCAGCGGCCGAGATCTCGCGCACGACGAAACCGCGCGTGCCCGTCGGGCGCAACAGGCCTTCCTGCGCCAGGGTGCGGAAGGCCAGCCGGACCGGCGTGCGCGAGACGCCCAGCGCCTCGGCAATGGGGATCTCGGCCAGACGCGTCCCCGCCGGCAGCCGACCCTCGCCGATCCACTGCCGCAGCACCCCGAGCACGCTCGCCGGCATCGGTTTGGAGGCTGACCCGATCATCCGCGCATCAATTGGATCCAATAAACAACCGGGGCAGTCGGAAGACATGCCCTGAATAGAAGGAAAACTCGGGTTGACGAGAACCGATCGATTCTCTGTAATTGGATCCAATTTCGCCACATCGATGGTCGATGCACAAGCCCCTGCCGGCGCCAGCCGACCGGCGGCCCCAGGAGGACCCCACCCGTGACTGCCCGCACCACGCCGCCCTTCCGCGCCGACCACGTCGGCAGCTTCCTTCGCCCCGCCTACCTGCTCGAGGCCCGCGAGCGCAAGGCCAGGGGCGAGATCACCGCCGCGCAGCTGCGCGAGGTCGAGGACCGGGCGATCACCGCCGCGCAGCTGCGCGAGGTCGAGGACCGGGCGATCACCGAGATCGTCAAGTTCCAGCGCGACGCCGGGCTCACCGCGATCACCGACGGCGAGTTCCGCCGCACCTACTTCCACATCGACTTCCTCGAGCAGTTGGGCGGCGTGAAGACCGACATTCCGGTCACCGTCAAGCGCGCTGACGGCACCGAGGAGCTCGCCCCGCCGGTGATCCGCGTGGTCGACAAGGTCCGCCACGTCAAGGACATCCAGCGCGCCGACTTCGAGTACCTGAAGTCCCAGGTCGAGCAGCACGCGCCCGGCTGCACGCCCAAGGTGACCATCCCGTCGCCCACCATGCTGCACTTCCGCGGCGGCCGCGCGGGCATCAGCCGCGAGGCCTACCCCGAGCTCGACCCGGTCTTCTACGACGACGTGGCCCGCGCCTACGGTGACGAGCTCAAGTCGCTGTACGACGCCGGTTGCCGCTACGTGCAGATGGACGACACCAACATGGCGTACCTGTGCGACGAGAAGATGCGCGAGGCGGCCCGCCAGCGCGGCGACGACCCCAACGAGCTTCCGCACCGCTATGCCGCCTTCATCAACAAGGTCGTGGCGCTCAAGCCCGCCGGCATGACCTTGGCCATGCACCTGTGCCGCGGCAACTTCAAGAGCACGCACGCGGCGGCCGGCAACTACGAGCCGGTGGCCGAGGCGCTGCTGTCGGAGATGAACCTCG
>JALOSQ010000344.1 GCA_025458335.1 Ideonella sp. | reverse complement strand
GAGGGCGATCGTGCCGTAGGCCGGCGTCGACAGGCCCGCCAGGAGGCGCAGCAGCGTGGTCTTGCCGCGGCCGTTGCGGCCACGCAGCCAGACGATCTCCCCCGGCGCCAGCGAGAGGTCGAGCCCCTCGAACAGCGGCCGGTCACCGCGCTGACCGCCGAGCGAACGCACCACGAGGGCCGGCGCGTGTGCCGGCGGCGCGGCGTCTTCGGGTCGGGGATCGGCCGGGGCCGTCACGTGGGTCATCAGGACTGGCAGAAGGGAACGCCGGAACGGCCGGCCGATCGGTCGGACGTTCAGCACGCGCCATTGTCCTTCGACCTTCACACCGACGTGCGACGGACCCGGTCCGTGGCGCCAACACGCCACGGGCCGCGTCGAGCCCTGGCGAAAACGCACGTAAGCTCGCAGCGCCCGGGCGCCCCGATGGTGCGGCAGCGCCGGTGGACCGCCGGCACCCGTGCCGCCGGCCCCTTCCCTCGTCCCTCGTCCACCCCAGTGCCCGATACCACGTCCGCCCGGCCCTTCGTTCCCTGGTTGGCCTATGCCGCCCTTGCGGCCAGCATGGCCGTGGTGGGCAGCTACGTCGGCGCCTCGAAGCTCCTGGTGGCGGTGTTCCCGGTGTTCCTGCTCGCGTGGCTGCGCTTCGCGATCGCCGCGGTCGCGATGGCCAGCTGGCTGCGCCGTCAGCCCGGCGAGGCTCCGCTGACGGCGCGCGACCGGCGGCTGCTGGTGGTGGAGTCGTTCTTCGGGAACTTCCTGTTCTCGATCTGCATGCTCTACGGGGTGTCGATGTCGAGCGCCCTGGCGGCGGGCGTCATCATGGCGGCGCTGCCGGGGATGGTGGCGCTGCTCTCGTGGTGGTGGCTGCGCGAGCGCATCGGGGTGCGCGTGCTGGCGGGCATCGTCTGCGCGGTGGCCGGCATTGCGCTGGTGTCGATCGCGCGGCACGACGAAGGGGGGACAGGGTCGCTGCTGGGCAACCTGCTGCTCCTCGGGGCGGTGTTCTGCGAGGCCACCTACGTCGTGATCGGGAAGAGGCTGACCGGCCGGGTCTCGGCCAAGCGCATCAGTGCCCTGATCAACCTGTGGGGCCTCGCGTTCGTCACCCCGCTGGGGCTGTGGCAGGCAATGAAGTTCGACTTCACGGCGGTGTCGGCCCCGACCTGGGCCGGCCTCGTGGCCTATGCGATTGCCGCCAGCATGATCACGGTCTGGTTGTGGATGACCGGCCTGCGGCGCGTGCCTGCTGCGCAGGCCGGCGTGTTTACCGTGCTCCTGCCGATCAGTGCCGCGGCGGTCGGAGTGCTGTGGCTCGGGGAGGCGGTCGACGGCCCCCAGGCGCTCGCTTTCGCGCTGGCCCTGGCGGGCGTCCTGCTGGCGACCTGGCCATCAAGGCCTGGCATGCCGCGGGTCGACCGTCCTCCGGGCCCCTGAGACCGCTCGACAGTCGCGACCCAAGGCCGTCCACGTGACGACATAGCAGCCATGGGAGGCCCACGGCCTCGGGTGCCGTGCGCCGGTTCACGCGCCCGTCGAACCGGCCGGCATGGGGCGCTCCGGCAGGTGGACGGTCAACTGCGGGAACGGGATCTCGATGCCGCCCTCGTCGAAGCCGCGCTTGAGCCGCCGCAGGTACTCGCGGCGCACCGACCACTGCTCGAGCGGCGCGACCTTGAACCGGCCGCGCAGCACGATGGCCGAATCAGCCCACCGCTCGACGCCGGCCAACTCGAAGTCGTCGACGATGCGCGATGCAAAGGCAGGGTCCTCGCGCAGCCCGCGGGCGACCTCGACCATGAGGGCCATCGCCCGGTCGATGTCCGCCGCGTAGGAGATGCCGACGTCGATCACGGCCTGCGCGAAGCCGCGGCTGAGATTGACCACCGCCCCGATCCGGCCGTTGGGCACGAAGTGCACGTGGCCGTCGTAGTCGCGCAGCCGCACGTAGCGCAGCGTGACCTCCTCGACCACGCCGGCGTGATCGTCGAGCTTGACCACGTCGCCCTGGTGAAGCTGGTCCTCGAGCAGCAGGAACAGGCCGGCGAAGTAGTCGCGGACGAGGGATTGAGCCCCGAAGCCGATCGCCACGCCGGCGACGCCGGCGGCGCCGAGCAGCGGCGCGACCGAGACCCCGAGCTCGCCGAGCACCAGGAGCACGGCCAGCAACCAGACCACGACGCCGACCACGTACCGCAGCGCCCGCCCGAGCGTCTCGGCGCGCTTGACCGACTCCCGATCGGTCAGCCGCGCCGACAGCCGCACCCGGACCCGCCGGATCGAGCGTTGCAGCAGCCCGGCGAGCAGCCATGCGGCGAACACGATCAGGCTGATGCGGGCCGCAGCACTCGCGGCATTCAGGAGCTGGGCGTCGGTGATCCCCAGCCAGGCCACGGAGAGGGCTTCCTTCATGGGTGGCTACACGAACTGGTCCCATGCCCGCGAAAGGCGCACGGCACTGTTGATGATGCCGACCATGGAAGCGGTCTGCGGGAAGTTCCCCCACAGGGTTCCACGGGTCGGGTCGATGTCCGCCGAAAGCAGTCTGGCGGGGTTGCAGCGAGCCAGCATGGCCTCGAACCCCTCGTGCGCAAGTTCGCGCCGTCCACGGCGCGCGAGGGCGTCGATGCGCCAGAACGAGCAGGCGGTGACCGTCCGCCAGCGTCCTCTCGAGAACCTCCAGCGTGGAGACGAAGCGCGGATCGCGCTGATCGATGAAGCCGATCTCGGCCATCAGCAGCACGCCTGCGCCGAGTTGATCGCCCTCGAAGCACGCCGCGAAGGCCTGGCGCCGTGCGCTCCAGGCCCGTGCGAGGATCTCCTGCCGCACCTGTCCGGCGCGTTCCTGCCACAGCGTGGCCCGGTCGCCCAGGCCGAGCACGTGGCAGATCTTGGTGAGCCGATCGATGGCCGCCCAGCACATCAGGCTCGAGGAGGTGTGAACGCGGGCGAAGCCGCCGCACCAGGTGGGCCGGCCGAAACAGGCGGCCGTGGTGGGTGAACCGGGGCGCGAAGTCGGTGATCTCGATGCCCTGCCCCGCGGCGTCGAGCAGGCGGTTGCGCACC
>JALOSQ010000343.1 GCA_025458335.1 Ideonella sp. | reverse complement strand
CGGTCGACCGAGGCGTCCGACAGGCCGCCGGTGCCCTGTGTGAGCGCCTCGCCCGTGATCGGGCACACCGGCACGTCGATCACGCGCAGCAAGTGCGGCGTGACGGTGTGCGAGTCGAAGGCCTTGCCGCGCAGCCAGGCGTTGAGCCGCAGCTGCAGCCACTTGCGCACCCCGGGCCGGGCCTGCAGCGTGCGCGCGCCGAACACCGCCTGCCCGGCTTCCCAGCCCTGACGCACCGGGTGGCCCGGGTGCAGGTGGTCGGCCGGCGGCACGAGGCGGTAGTGGGCAAAGTCCCAGCCGATCTCGAACGCGGTGCGGTCGGGATCGGCACCCGGCGGGGTGGCGCGCGGCTGGTTGGCGCCCGACAGGGTGGCACCTGCCGGTTCGGCAGCGCCCGTCGCAGCGGGCACTGCGGCGGAAGTCGAGGCAGGGGCGAGGCGAAGGTCGGCGAACATGCAGGCTCCCGGTTGGGGCGACAGGCACCGTGCCCATCGTCGGGAGACAGCATCGGGGATCAGAGGCTCATGGCGTGAGCCTCCACGGGCGTCGCCGTCGTTCTGGCCGGCGCCTATCCGTTCACGCGTGCCGCGTGCAGGTCCAGCACGTCGGCCGACCGGGCCGGCTTGCCCAGCAGCTGTTCCAGGCGCGGCAGCGCCGCCCGGGCGGCCTGGCGGCCCAGGCCCACCAGGTACGGCATGGCCTGTGTCTCGAACAGCCCGACGCGCCGATCCAGCTCGGGCAGCAGCACGATGCGCCGAGGGCCTTCATGAGCGGCGAGACGCGCGCGAAGCAGGTTGTTGGTCAGCGACGCTGTCACCCGCGAGGCCAGCCGGGTCGGGCCGGTGACCTGGCGGGGCGAGGGCACCTCGAAGCCCAGGGCCAGCACGACATCGGCATGGGCCGCTGCGCCCACCGGCAATGGGTCGCACACGCTGCCGTCGATCAGCAACCGTCCGTCGACCCGGTGCGGCGTGAACAGGAACGGCAGCGCGATGGAGGCCCGCAGCGCCTCGCACACCGACCCCTTGGTCAGCAGCACCTGCTCGCCCGTCAGCGCGTCGGTGGCATTCACCACCATGGGCACGCGCAGGTCCTCCAGCCGGCTGGCGCCGAACGCCTGGCGGATCCGCTCGCGGATCAGTCGGTCGTCACGCAGCGAGAAGTTCTCGGCAAAGCGCTCGCCGCGTGACGGCACGACCGGGCCCAGGGCCATGTCCAGCCACGCGCCCTGGCGACGCTGGCTCGTGATCTCGCGCGACCAGAGCGTCTGGGCGAGCCGCAGGCACTCGGCCGCCGGATGGCCGGCCGCGCTGACGGCGCCGAACACCGCGCCGGCGCTGCAGCCGACGATCAGGTCGGCGTGGATGCCGGCTTCTTCGAGCACCTCGACGACCCCGAGCGCGGCCACGCTCTTGACCCCGCCGCTGCCGAAGACCAGCGCCAGCCGCGGCGCCGTGCCTGCCAGAGCCCCCGGGCTCATGCCAACCCCCGTGCGGACTTCGGCGCCCGCGGGCCCGCGGCGCGACCGCGGAGCCAGCCCTCGAGCCGCGCCAGGTGCAGCCCGACGCGTGGCAGCCCGGTGTGTGGCAGCACGTCGAGTTCGACCCGCAGCACCCGGGCATCGTCGGGGTCCGGCTCTGGGGTCGCGCCCAGGCGATCGAGCAGCTGCAGCATCGCGGTGTTGTCGCGCAGCACGTGGGCGTGCAGTCGGGAGAGCCCGCGGCGCGAGGCTTCGTCGAGCAGGGCCCGCATCACGCGCATGCCCAGGCCCTCACCCTGCCAGGCATCGGCCACCACCAGGGCGAATTCCGCCGAATCGTGGGCGTCGAGGCGCCACAACCCATGCGCCGCGACGAGGATGCCATCGGCGTCGGCACACCAGGCCACGCGCGAGCAGACCTGCCCGCACGTCAGAAGGGCCGGGTCGGTCAGGTCGCGGATCCGCGCCGGTGACAGGCCGTTGAGCGCGCCATGGAAGCGCCGCCGCAGCGTGCCGTGGCCGAGTTCGACGTAGAACCGAGACAGGGCGGCCTGGTCGTGGTGACGGCTGGCGCGGATGGACACCGCGGGGCCGCGCGGTGGTCGCGGGGCGGGCCGCATCAGCCGGCCCAAGGCCTCGAGAAGAGGGCGGGGGCCGGGACGGTTGGCGTGGACTTGCATGGTGTTCTCCCTGTCTGACGTGGGTGGCGCCCGCGCTCGCGGGGTGCCACTGCAGGGAAGAACGAGATGCCTCGACGAATCCGGACATCGATGTGCAGAATCGGTCCCCACAACGACCTTGGCGTGGCACGGGAGGGGTGGGACGGGTCCCATCGGCTGCCGCCGACCGGCATGGCGACAGCGGACGACCCATCACAGGCCGAGGCCGGCCTCGACGATCACTTCACCGCCTGCTACCAGCAGTTGCGCCGCCTCGCGCATGCGCGGCTGCGCGACAGCGGCGGCCACGTGGTGCTCGACACCACGGCCCTCGTCCACGAGAGCTGGCTCAAGCTGAGTCGCGGCGTCGCCGGGTTCCCGGATCGCGCCCGCTTCCTGGCCTACGCGGGAAAGGCGATGCGCTCGATCATCGTCGACCTGGTCCGCCAGCGCCGCACCGAGCGGCACGGTGCGGACGCCACGCACCTCACCCTGACCAGCGGCGGCGTGCAGGCCCTGGTCGATGGCGACGATGGCGAGTACTTCGCCGGCATGACCGAAGCCGAGATCGCCGAGGCGCTGCAGGTCACCGAGCGCACGGTCCGCCGGGACTGGGAGCAGGCTCGGCTGATGCTTGCCGCGGCGCTGCGCTGACGGCGTTGGCTCCACCCTCGAAACCCATGAGCGACGGACGCTGGTTCGAACTCGACGCCGCGCAGTGGCAACGCCTGCGGGGCTGGCTCGACGAGGCCGAGCGGCTCGGCGACGCCGAGCGTGCCGCCTGGCTCGAGGCCCTCGACGACGGCTGTGGCGGCCGTCTGAAGGGCCGGCTGCAGGCCATGCTCGACGCCGACCGCACCGGCGCCGCGTCGAGCCTGCAGCGCCTGGACGCCGGGCCAAGGCTCGCCGATGCGCCGGGCGAGGGCGCGCGCGCCGGCATGCCGGGCGAGCGGCGCGTCGGCCCGTACCGGCTGCTGCACGAGCTGGGCCAGGGCGGCATGGCGTCGGTGTGGCTGGCCGAGCGGACCGACATCCTGCAGGCGCGGCAGGTGGCGCTCAAGCTGCCGCACGGCGTCTGGCACCGCGCCGGTCTGGCCGATCGCCTGGCCCGCGAGCGCGAGATCCTCGCGACGCTGGAGCACCCCCACATCGCCCGGCTGTACGACGCCGGCGTCAGCGACGACGGTGCCCAGCCGTGGATCGCGCTCGAGCATGTCGACGGGGTGCGGATCGATGCGTACTGCCGCGAGCGTGTCCTGCCGGTGCACGAGCGCCTGCGCCTGTTCCTGCAGGTGTGCGATGCGGTCGCCCACGCGCACGCGCGCCTGGTCGTGCATCGTGACCTGAAGCCGGCCAACATCCTGATCACCCGCGATGGGCAGGCCAAGCTGCTGGATTTCGGCATCGCCAAGCTGATGGAGGGCCAGTCGTCGGAGCCGAGCGACCTGACCCGGCAACACGGCTCGGCGATGACGCTGGAGTACGCCGCTCCCGAACTGCTGCGCGGCGAGGTGCTGGGAACCGCCGTGGACGTGTTCGCGCTCGGCGTCGTGTTGTTCGAACTGCTGGCCGGACAGCGACCGTACGCGTCACGCGTGGCGGGCGCGTCGCGCCGCGAGGTGGAGCGCATGATCCTGGAGGATCCCGCGCCCCGACCGAGCGACGTCGTGGCGGACGCCGCCCTGGCGCGTGCCCTGCGCGGCGACCTCGACGTGATCGTCGACAAGGCGCTGCGCAAGCTGCCCGCGGAGCGCTACGGCACCGTGGCGGCCCTCGCCGACGACGTGCGCCGGCACCTGGCGCACGAGCCCCTGTTCGCGCGCCCGGAGGGCCCATGGTCGCGGTTTCGCAAGCTCGCGCGGCGCCATCGCCCGGTGGTGGCGGCCACCGTGGCGGCAACGGCCGCGCTGCTGATCGGAAGCGGCCTGGCCCTCTGGCAGGCGCATGCGGCCGGCGTGCAGCGCGACCTGGCGCTGCAGGCCCAGGCGCAGGCCGAGGAACAGGCGCGGGCCGCACGTGCGGCCGAACGCCTGGCGGCCGCGGAGTCCGACCTGTCGAGCTTCCTGCTCTCCGACCTCAGCAGCAGCAGCCCGGAGCGCGACCTCGTGCGGCAGCTCGAGCGTGCGACGCGGATGGTGAAGGCGCAGTACCGCGACGAGCCCTCGGTGCGGGCGCGCATGCTGGTGACCCTGGCCCTGAACTACCGCTGGATCTCGCTGCACGAGGAGGCAAGCCGCCTTTTCGCGGAGGCCGAACCGCTGCTTCGCGAGCACGGGCCCCCCGCGGCGCTCGCTCACTGGGAGTGCCTGCAGGCCGTGGTCAAGGCGCGAGCGGGGGACCTTGCCGGGGCGCGGCACCAGCTCGAGCGGGCCTTCGGGATCCTCGATGCCGCAGGTCCCGCGGCGGCGATGACCCGCGGCGAATGCGCGATGGAGGAGTCCCTCGTGCTTCGCCTGGCCACCGAGTCGTCCCGGGCCGCCGACATGGCCGAACGTGCGCTCGACGAGTTCAGAAGGGCCGGCCGGGGCGAAGGCGAGCATGCCTCGGAAGCCCTCAACGCGATCGCGCGGGCGCGCGGCGAAGCGGGCGACTTCGGCGCCTCGGTGCGTGCGGCGCGCGACAGCGTGGCCTTGCTCGAGCGCACCGGTCGCGACGAGACGCCGGGGCTGCGCAACGCGTGGGGCCTGGTCGCGCGCAGCCTGCGCGACGGCGGCCAGCCCTTGCCGGCGTTGCCTGCGCACGGGGGCCACGGGCGCTTCGACCCCGCCCACCCCGAGATGCCGACGCCGGTGCGGCTCGACTACGCCGAGACCCTGATCATGCTGCACCGGTTCGGCGAGGCCGAGCAGGTGCTGTCGAGCGCCTTGGCCAAGGCCCGTGCCGACCGCGACGACAACCAGGAGCGGTTCATCCT
>JALOSQ010000057.1 GCA_025458335.1 Ideonella sp. | reverse complement strand
GATCTTCAGGCGTGCCCCGCTGGGTAGCAGCAGGTGGTACACCGTGAAGCTGCCGAAGTAAGACATTTCCTTGACCGTGCCGCGGACCGAGTTGAACGCCCCGTCCTGGGGCGGCTTGCGCGACAGGTGGATCTTCTCGGGGCGCAGCGCGACGGTCACCGCCATGCCCTCGGTGCCGGTGATGCCGTGCCCGACGTAGTGCTTGCAGTCGGCGCAGGCGATCACGCAGTGGTCAGGCTGGTCGACCTCGAGCGTGCCGTCCATCAGGTTGACGTTGCCGATGAAGTCGGCCACGAAGCGCGTGGAGGATGCGGCCCTCGCTCATCACCGCCAGGCGCGAGGCCATCGTCATGGCCTCCTCCTGGTCGTGGGTCACCATCACGCAGGTCACGCCGACCTGCTCGATGATGTTCACGAGCTCGATCTGGGTCTCTTCGCGCAGCTTCTTGTCGAGGGCGCCGAGCGGTTCATCGAGCAGCAGCAGTTGCGGCTGCTTGGCCAGGCTGCGAGCGAGGGCGACGCGTTGCTGCTGGCCGCCGGAGAGCTGGTGCGGCTTGCGCTGGGCGAACTTGCCCAGTTGCGTGAGCTTGAGCATCGCCTCGACCCGCTCGCCGAGCTTGTCCTTGGCCATGCCGTCGCGGCGCAGGCCGAACGCGATGTTGTCCCACACCGTCAGGTGCGGGAAGAGCGCGTAGCTCTGGAACATCATGTTGATCGGCCGCTCGTACGGTGGCAGGTCTGCCAGGTCGAGTCCGTCGAGCACGATCTGCCCCGAGGTCGGCGTCTCGAAGCCGGCGAGCATCCGCAGCAGGGTCGACTTGCCGCAGCCGGAAGAGCCGAGCAGCGCGAAGATCTCGCCCTTGGCGATGTCGAGGCTGACGTCGTTGACCGCCTTGACGCCGTTGAAGTCCTTGACGACGTTGCGGATGCGCAGGTACGCATCGGCCGTGTTCGGGGCCTGCATGGGTGGGCGTGTGGGTCAGTCGCCGGGGCGGGCGGGCGGTCCAGGAGGGGCCAGGCCAAGCCGTGGCCGAGGGGTGACCACGGCCACGGCCCGGGGCATCACAGGCCGGTCTTGAACGACGTGTACAGGCGGGTCATCGTGCGACGCGTGTCGTTCGACAGCGCGGCCGGGGCGACCATGTTCTTCATGTCGGCGTCGCTCGGGAAGACCGTCGCGTTGTTCGCGATCTCCGGCTTCATCAAGGGCCGCGCGGCCTTGTTCGGGCTCGGGTAGAAGACGGCGTTGGTCAGGTCGGCGCTGACCTGCGGTCGCAGGATGTAATCGATCCACTTGTAGACGTTCTCGACATTCGCCGCATCCGCCGGGATGGCCATCGTGTCCATGAAGAGGATGCCGCCGGTCTTCGGGATCAGCACCTGGATGTTGACGCCGTTCTTCGCCTCGATGGCCCGGTTGCGGGCGATGTTCATGTCGCCCGACCAGCCGAGCGCGACACAGATCGAGCCGGCCGCCATGTCGTTGATGTAACCCGACGAGCTGAAAAGGGTCACGTGCGGCCGGATGCTGCGCAGCAGCGGCCCGACACCCGCGAAGTCAGCCGGGTTGTTGGAGTACGCCGGCTTGCCAAGGTAGTGCAGGGCGGCCGGGATGATCTCGGTGGGCGAGTCCAGGAAGCTCACGCCGCAGCTGCGCAGGCGCGAGATGTACTCCGGCTTGAACACGAGGTCCCAGGCGTTGTCCGGCATCGGCAGGTTGCCCAGCGCGGCCTTCACCTTGTCGACGTTGATGCCCACGGTGGTGTAGCCCCACAGCCAGGGCACCAGGAACTGGTTGCCCGGGTCCAGCTTGGCCAGCTGCTCCATCAGGGCCGGGTCGAGGTTCTTGAAGTTGGGGATCTTCGACTTGTCGATCTTCTGCAGCAGCCCCCCGTCGGCCTGGATCTTGCCCCAGTACGAGGACGGCACGACGATGTCGTAGCCCGTCTTGCCCGCCACCAGCTTGGCGTGGAGGATCTCGTTGCTGTCGAAGGTGTCGTAGCGCACCTTGATCCCCGTCTCCTTCTCGAAGTTGGCGACCGTGTTGGGTGCGATGTAGTTCGACCAGTTGTAGATGTTCAGCACGCCTTGCGCCGCGGCGGGCGAAGGCAGGGCTGCCATCGTGGCCGCCACCACCATCGAGGCGGCGGCGCCGATCGCGGCGAGGACACGGTTGGCGGGCTTGTGCAGCATCAGATCGTCTCCTGGGGGTCGGGGCGGAGGGTTGGGGGTGGATGACAGGCCGATGAAACCGGCGCGAGTCTAGCCGCGGCCAGGCAGTCCACAGGCAAGGCCCGTGCCATGGCAGGCCCGCATCTGTGGCATGGACAAGACGCTCGTGCGCCGGGCCGGTGCGGGTCGCTCGCCGCGGGGCGCACTCACAGCCAGCCTCGCGACGCAAGGTCGGCCGTCGTCAGGTCGAGACAGCGGCGGATCAGGGCGCCAAGCTCGTCGATCTGCGCCCGGGTGATGACCAGGGGCGGCGCGATGATCATTCGGTCGCCAACCGCCCGCATGATCAGGCCGTTGCCGAAGCAGTGCCCCCGGCAGACCATCCCGACCTCGAGCGACGGGTCGAACAGGGTGCCGCTGGCCTTGTCCTTGACGAGCTGCAGCGCGCCCATCAGCCCGCAGGTCTGCGCCTCGCCGACCAGCGGGTGGGCCTTGAGTTCGGCGTAGAGCTTCGCCAGGTATGGGCCGGTGTCGTCGCGCACGCGCTCGACCAGGCGCTCGCGCTGGATCAACCGGATGTTGGCCACGGCGACCGCAGCCGCCACGGGATGACCGGAGTAGGTGTAACCATGGTTGAAGTCGCCGCCCCGCTCGATCAGCACGTCGGCCACCCGGTCGCCGACCATCACGCCGCCCAGCGGGATGTAACCCGACGTCACCCCCTTCGCAAAGGTCATGAGGTCGGGCTCGAAGCCCATGCGCTCGCAGCCGAACCACCGCCCGGTGCGGCCGAAGCCGCAGATGACCTCGTCGCTCACCAGCAGGATGCCGTAGCGATTGCAGATGCGCTGGATCTCCGGCCAGTAGGTGTCCGGCGGAACGATCACCCCGCCGGCCCCCTGGATCGGTTCGCCGATGAAGGCCGCCACCTTCTCCGGACCGATCTCGAGGATGCGCTGCTCGAGCCACCCGGCCGCCTGCAGGCCGAAGGCGTCGCGGCTTGCCTTCTCGGCGGCCGCGTCCATCGTCCCCACACCCTCGGGCCGACCGAGCCCATACCAGAACGGCTGCTCGATGTGGGTGATGCCCGGGATCGGCAGCCCGCCTTGGGCGTGCATGGCACTCATGCCGCCGAGCGAGGCGCCGGCCATCGTCGAGCCGTGGTACGCGTTGTGTCGGCTGATGATGACCTGACGCCCGGGCTGGCCGAGCACGTCCCAGTACCGGCGCACCATGCGCACGACGGTGTCGTTGCCCTCGGAGCCTGAACCCGAGAAGAAGACGTGCTTGAAGCGGGGCGGGGTCACCTCGGCGAGCAGCTCGGCCAGTTCGATGGCCGGCGGCGTCGCCGTCTGGAAGAACGCGTTGTAGAACGGCAGCTGCTTCAGCTGGGCCGTGGCCGCGTCCACCAGGGCCTGCTGCCCATAACCCACGTTGACGCACCACAGGCCGCTCATCGCGTCGAGGATGCGGGCGCCATCGCTGTCCCACAGGTAGATGTTGTCCGCGCGGGTGATGATGCGCGAGCCCTTCCGGGCGAGCGACTTGAAGTCGGTGAACGGGTGCAGGAAGTGAGCGGCGTCGGCGGCCTGCCAGTCCCGGGTCGTGCGTCCGGCGGCAAGGGTCGAGGGTTCGGTCGTGGCGGCAGTCATGCGGTCTCCTCGGCGTGCGGCGCGGTCAGACGTGCAGCAGCAGGTGCTCGCGCTCCCAGGGCGAGATCACCTTCATGAACTCGGCGTACTCCACTTCCTTGATCTCGGAGTACACGGTAACGAAGCCCTGGCCAAGCACGCTCGCCAGGTCGCGCTCGTCGCGCAGCAGCGTCAGCGCCTCGCCCAGGCTGCGCGGCAGCTGGTACTCGCCGAGGTAGGCATCGCCCTTGCACTCGGGCGACGGCTCGACCTTGTGTTTGATCCCCAGGTAGCCGCAGGCGAGCGTCGCAGCCAGCGCGACGTACGGGTTGGCATCGGCGCCGATCACGCGGTTCTCGATCCGGCGCGCCTGAGGCGGCGCGACGGGCGAGCGAATGCCCACGGTCCGGTTGTCGGTGCCCCACTGGATGTTGATCGGTGCGGCGGTGAAGCGCGCCAGGCGCCGGTAGCTGTTGACGTACGGCGCGAACAGCGCCATGGCCGCCGGGATGTAGCGCTGCAGGCCCCCGATGTACCAATGGAAGGCTTGGCTGGGTGTGCCATCGGGGTTGCTGAAGATGTTCTGGCCCGTGCGGCTGTCGACCACGCTCTGGTGCACGTGCATCGCGCTGCCCGGCTCGCCGGCGATCGGCTTGGCCATGAAGGTGGCGAACATGTCGTGGCGCAGCGCAGCCTCGCGCACCGTGCGCTTGAACAGGAACACCTCGTCGGCCAGGCCCAGCGGCTCGCTGTGGAAGAAGTTGATCTCCATCTGGCCGGCGCCGATCTCGTGGATCAGCGTGTCGACGTTCAGCTCCATCTTCTCGCAGTAGTCGTAGACGTCCTCGAACAGCGGGTCGAACTCGTTGACCGCGTCGATCGAGTAGGCCTGCCGCGAGGTCTCGCTGCGGCCGCTGCGGCCGACCGGCGGCTTCAGCGGCACGTCGGGGTCGGTGTTTCGGGCCACCAGGTAGAACTCGAGCTCAGGCGCGACGATCGGAGTCCATCCCTCGGCGGCATAGAGCTCGCACACCCGCCGCAGCACCGAGCGCGGCGCGTACGGCACCAGGCGGCCGTCGCGGTCGTAGCAGTCGTGGATCACCTGGGCGGTCGGGTCGGTGGCCCAGGGCACGATGCGCACCGTGCTCGGGTCCGGGCGCAGGTGCATGTCGCGGTCGGTCGGCGTGATGACGTCGTAGTACGGCCCCTCCTCGGGGAAGACGCCGGTCACGCCCATCGCGACGACCACCTCGGGCAGGCGCATGCCTCGGTCCTCGGTGAACTTCTCGCGCGGCAGGATCTTGCCGCGAGCCACGCCGGTGAGGTCGGGCACGAGGCACTCGATCTCCGTGACGCGGCGTTCGTTGAACCAGTTCTCGAGATCGCCGAAGCTGAAGTTCTTCTTGTCGACCATGGGGGGCTTTCGGGAGTTGGCAGATCGCTGGGGTCGAGGGGGGCGTCAGGCCGCGGCGGTCACCCGGCGAGGGGCGGCGCTGGCCTTGTCGGCCTGTCGTCGACGACAGGCCTCGCCGAAGGCGGTGAACAGCTTGACCGAAACGGGGTTGTCGGCGGCTTTCCACTCGGGGTGCCATTGCACGGCGAGGTTGAAGCCGGGCGCACCGGGCCGGGTGAAGGCTTCGACCAGCCCGTCCGGCGCGAGCGCCTCTATGCGCAGGCCCTCGGCGAGTCGCTTGACGCCCTGGCCGTGCACCGAGTTGACCTGGACCCTCGCTGCGCCGAGCAGGTGCTCGAGCAGCCCGCCCCGGACGACGTCGATCGGATGGGCCAGCGCATACTGGGCCTCTGCGGTTTCGGCGTCGCGAGGCGACCGGTGGTCGAGGTGGCCGGGCACCTCCTGCACGGCCTGGTGCAGCGTGCCTCCCAGCGCGACGTTCGTCTCCTGGAAACCCCGGCAGATCGCGAAGAACGGGACGCCTCGCTCGAGGGCCTTGGGAATCAGCGGCAAGGTCCAGTCGTCGCGGTCCGGGTCGAGCGGGAGCGAGGGGTCATGCACCTCCTCGCCGAAGTGGCTGGGATGCACGTTCGAAGGCGAGCCCGTGAGCAGGATCCCGTCGACCAGGTCCACGAGCGCATCGAGCTCCTCCGGCGTGGCCGTCGGCACGATCAGCGGCTGACAGCCGGCCAGCCGCACGGCATCGACGTACTTCTTGCCGGCGATGTGGAACGGGTGCAGGCCGACCATGCGGTTGCACGCGGGAACCAGGACCAGGGGCTTGCGCGAAGGGGACGTCATAGGAGGTCCTTGAGTCGGTAGTACGCCATGCCGAGCACCAGTGCGGGCATGCGCAACCACGTACCGCCGGGGAACGGACGGTGGCGCAGCCGCGCGAAGACGTCGAAGCGGGCGGTCGAGCCGTGGATCGCTTCGGCGACGAGCTTGCCGGCGAGCCCGGTCAGCGCGAGGCCGTGGCCGGAGAAGCCCTGCAGGTAGTAGACGTCTCGCCAGCGCTCGGCGCCGGCCTCGCCGTCCTCGGCAAGCCGTTGCGACAGCCGGCCGAAGTCCGGCGCGCGGTTCATCGTGATGTCGACGAATCCGCCCCACGCGTATTCGACGCTGCGGCCCTCCAGCTGAGGGAAGGTCCCGACCATGCGGCGCCTGAGGCCCTCGGCAAGGTTCGAGGGTGTCTGGGTGCTGTAGCTGACCCGGCCGCCGTACAGCATCCGGTCGTCGGCCGTGGTGCGGAAGTAGTCCAGCACGAAATTGGTGTCGCACACGGCCGCGCGGTTCGGAATCAGCGACGCGGCCAGGCCGGCGTCGAGCCGCTCCGATGCCACGATGTAGGTCCCGACGGGCATGATCCGCGGCTCGAGCACGCGCGCGATACCCTGCAGGTACACATTGCCTGCCAGCAGCACGTGTCGTGCCAGCACCGTGCCGTGCGCGGTGCGGACCCGGTACCCGCCGCCGTCGACCGGTTCGATCGCCGTGACCGCGCTGTCCTCGTGAAGTCGCGCACCGAGTCCCGCCGCCGCGCGGGCGAGACCGAGGGCGTACTTCAGAGGATGCAGGTGGGCGCCGTGCGGATCGTGCAGTCCGCTGTGATAGCGCGGGCTGTCGATCCAGCGCCGGACCTCGCCGGGCTCGATCCAGCGCGCCTCGTAGCCGTAGTCGCGGCGCAGAGCATCGAGCGAGCGGCGCAGCTCGGCCGACTTGCGCGCATTGACCGCCAGCGCCAGGTAGCCGGGTTGCCAGTCGCAGTCGATGCCGAACCGCCGGCGCCGCTCGTCGATCAGCCGGATGGCCTCGAGCGTCATCTGCCAGACCTGTCGCGACGCCTCCAGGCCGAGCTGGTCGCGAACCAGGTCCTGGTCGCAGGCCAGGCCCGCGAGGGCTTGACCGCCATTGCGCCCGGAGGCGCCCCAGCCGACCTGGCGCGCCTCCAGCAGCGTCACCGACAGGCCGCGGTCGACCAACTCGAGCGCGGCGGACAGACCGGCCAGGCCGCCCCCGACGACGGCGACGTCGCTGCGGGCATCACCCTCGAGCCGCGCGTAAGTGCGGTCCCGCGTGGCCGTCGCCGCGTAATAGGAGCGCCGGGCGAGCTCCTGGTCGATCGCGAGCAGGGTCATGAGCGACGGGGCGGCGTTCAGTCCGGCGACGAGGGTGGGAGCGTCCGGAACTGGGGCCGACGGAACCCGACGCCAGGCGGGTCCCGCGGAGCGAGGAGCCGGCGCCGCGCCGGCCGAAAGCCTCAGGCGAGCTTCTTGAGCGCCGCGCCCAGCGTCCCCACGAGGCGGTCGACATGCGCCTTCTCGATGATCAGCGGGGGCGACAGGGCGATGGTGTCCCCGGTGAATCGCACCAGGATGCCCTGGTTCCAGCACTCGAGGAAGGTGTCGAACGCGCGCTTGCCCGGGCTGCCTGGGATCGGTTGGAGCTCGATGCCCCCGACCAGCCCGATGTTGCGCACGTCGATCACGTGCGGGTGGTCCTTCAGCGAGTGCAGCGCGTTCTCGAAGTAGGGCGCCATCTCGGCGCCACGGGTCAGCAGTCCTTCCTCGGCGTAGGTGTCGAGCGTGCCCATCGAGGCCGCGACCGCGAGCGGATGCGCCGAGTAGGTGTAGCCGTGGAAGAACTCGATGGCGTTCTCCGGCCCGTTCATGAAGGCGTCGTGGATCGACTGCTTCGCGAAGACCGCCCCCATCGGCACGCAGCCGTTGCTGATGCCCTTGGCCACCGTCATCAGGTCGGGCGTGACGCCGAAGTGCTGCGCCGCGAACGGCGAGCCCAGGCGGCCGAACCCGGTGATGACCTCGTCGAAGATCAGCAGGATGCCGTGCTTGTCGCAGATCGCGCGCAGCCGCTCCAGGTAGCCCTTGGGCGGAATCAGCACGCCGGTCGAGCCGGCCACGGGCTCGACGATGACGGCCGCGATGGTCGAGGCGTCGTGCAGCGCCACCAGACGCTCGAGGTCGTCGGCCAGCTCGGCGCCATGGGCCGGCTGGCCGCGGCTGAAGGCGTTCTTCGACAGGTCGTGGGTGTGGCGGATGTGGTCCACGCCGCCGAGCATCGTGCCGAACATCTTGCGGTTGGCGACCATTCCGCCGACCGAGATGCCGCCGAAATTGACGCCGTGGTAGCCGCGCTCGCGCCCGATCAGCCGGGTGCGATGGCCTTCGCCGCGGGCACGGTGATAGGCCAGCGCCATCTTGAGTGCGGTGTCCACCGACTCCGAGCCCGAGTTCGTGTAGAAGACCTTGCTGAGCCCCGGGGGCGTCAGCTGCACCAGCCGCTCGGCCAGCTCGAAGGCCTTGGGGTGCCCCATCTGGAACGGCGGGGCATAGTCCATCTCCTCGGCCTGCTGCGCGATGGCCTTGACGATGCGGGGGCGGGCGTGGCCGGCATTGACGCACCACAGTCCTGCCACCCCGTCGAGGATCTCGCGGCCTTCCGGCGTCCAGTACAGCATGCCCTTGGCCTTGGCCAGCAGGCGCGGCGCCTTCTTGAACTGCCGGTTCGCGGTGAACGGCATCCAGTAGGCGTCCATCGAGCCGACGCTGGCGGCGACGTGCGAGGCGATCTTGGGGTCGAGTTCGGTGTACATGCGGTGTCTCCTGGAAGACGGCGGGCGTCGACCTCAAGTGTCTGCGCAAACGCACGTCGAGTCTAAGGACGGTGACGGGCAATCGGATTGCCGAACGGGTTGGGAGAAGCCCGTCTTCGCGGCACAATATGGCGCAAAACGAACGTACTGCGCAACAAAATGACGACAAGCCGCGAATGGCCGCTACTCGATGCGACCGATCGGGCCATCCTGACCGCGCTCCAGGTCGACGGGCGGCTCAGCAACGTCGAGCTCGCTCAACGCGTTCACCTCTCGCCTTCGGCCTGCCTGCGGCGTGTCAAGTCCCTCGAGACGTCCGGGGTGATCGCGCAGTACGTGGCCCTGGTCAACCCCAAGGCGGTGGGCAAGGGCGGCAGCTGCTACGCGATCCTCAACCTCGAGAGCATGAACACCCCCCTGCTCGAGGCCTTCGAGAAAGCCGTCAAGGCCGAGCCGGAGGTGCTCGACTGCTTCTATGTCGCCGGCTCGAACGACTACCTGATCCGCTTTGCCTACCGGGATGCGGAGGACCTCGAGCGCTTCCACACGCAGGTGCTCATGCGCCTGCCGGGGGTGTCCCGGTCGAACTCGCTGTTGGTGCTGCGCACGGTCAAGAAGACGACCGCGCTGGCGGTCTGAGCCGCGACCGTGTGGCGCGCCCCGGGCCCGGCACGGTTCGGCCGGGGGCGCCTCGAATCGCGGCGTTCAGCCGGCGCCGACCTCCGCCCGCCGCTGCGCGCGGCGGGCGAACACCTCGGCCCAGTGGGCCTTGGCATGCGGGTAGATCAAGGACTCCTCGAGCTCGATGTGATCGCGCAGCAGGTCGATGAAGACCTGAACGCCATGGCGTAGCTCGTCGAGGTCGTACCAGTGGTAGCCACCCGCGAGTGCGCGCAACTGTGGCGACAGCTCGATCCAGTTCTCCTCGATGAACCCGTGGTCCTGCTGCAGGCGCCGAACCGCCTGCACCATGTCGGCGTCGGCGCTGGCCAGCAGCGGCGGGAACACGTGCCGCTCCTCGTCGGCGTGGTGACTGCGCGCAGTGGCCGAGAAGAAGGATTCGATCTCAGCCGCCTCATGCTGGGCCTGGGTGGTCACGCCGTCGCGGCCGATCCGGTCCACCAGCGCCTGCAGGCGGTCCAGATGGTTCGCGATCTCGAGGTGGCAGGCGTCGAGCGCCCTGAACTCACCGCCGGTGGAAGCCGACGCGGCCGAAACGGCGTCGGGCGAGGCACGGTAACGCTGGGCCGACATGGGCTTCTCCTGTTGACGCTCCACGGCCGATTCTTCGGGTTGACGCGCCGCAGCATTTGCGGTCGATCAAGGCCACGCGGGGCGACCAGCGCGCGCAACTCGCGCTCTGCGGTGGATTCACCACGCTGGGGCGCCACCGCCCCAAACCGGCGCGCTCCCGCCGCGACCCGGTGCGCCCGCAACGAGGCGGTATCAGGGCGCGTGGCGGCGCTGCCCGCACAGATAGGTCCAGACGAACACCGCGGCCGCCTGACTGGTCAGCTGGGCGTGGTCGTAGGGCGGGGCGACCTCCACGCAGTCCATGCCGACGCAAGGCACGTCGGCCAGTTCCTCCAGGACCGTGAGCACCTGGGCGGTCGTCAGGCCGCCCGGCTCCGGCGTGCCGGTTCCCGGCGCAAACGCGGGGTCGAGGCAATCGATGTCCAGGCTGATGTACAGCGGCGGGTGACCGTGCTCGGCCAGCCGCACGCGGATCAGGTCGAGCACCGGCGCCAAGGCGGCGGGCGACTCGAGCCCGCGCAGGTCGCGGGCGGTCCAGATCTGGCCACCCTGGGCGCGAACGTACTCGCGCGCCTCGCGCACGCCCGGCGATCGGATCCCGAGCTGGGTGAAGCAGGCTGGGACGACCAGACCTTCCTGGAAGGCTTCGTAGACCCAGGTGCCGTGGCCGCTCGGTTCGCCGAAATGGTCGACCCAGGTGTCGCAGTGGGCGTCGAAGTGGATGACGGCCAGCGGACGGCCGAGGATGCGGCGGTGCTGACGCAGCAGGGGCAGGGTGATCGAGTGGTCGCCGCCGATCCACGCGACGTGATGCCGGCGCAGCAGCGCTTCCACCGGCGCGACCATCGCCTGGCGCATGCGCTCGAGGCTGGTGTTGGGCAAGGGCAGGTCGCCGGCATCGCCGACCACGCCGAGCAGGTCGACATCGAAGTGCGGGTGGATGCCTTCGCA